>JAFTMP010000200.1 GCA_017452335.1 Clostridia bacterium | reverse complement strand
TCACGAACGATACGGATCTGTGCTTTTCTGGTGATCTTACCATCCTGCACATAGCATCCCGCGATCGTTCCCACATTGGGTACGTGGATGGTCTGACGAACCTCTGCATGACCAAGAAGCTCTTCCTTAAAGTCGGGGGCAAGCATACCGCTCATTGCCGCCTTGATCTCGTCGATGCATTCATAAATGACTCTATAGGTTCTCACGTCTACCGTCTGACGCTTTGCAGATTCAATGGCAATTCTGTCGGGACGCACGTTAAAGCCCACAATGATGGCGTTGGAAGCCGCCGCAAGAGTTACGTCACCCTCGGTGATACCGCCCACTGCAGAGTGGATCACGCGCACCTTGACTTCATCACCGGACAGCTTTTCAAGGCTTGCCTTCACTGCTTCCGCAGAGCCGCCCACGTCAGCCTTTACGATGACGTTCAGCTCCTTGGCACCTGCAGAGATCTGGTTAAACAGATCATCCAGAGAAACCTTGGCAGAAGCCTTGTACTGATCTTCCTTGATCTTTGTTTTTCTCTGCTCAGCAAGCTCTCTTGCCATTCTTTCATCCTGCACCGCGTTGAATTCGTCACCAGCCATGGGCACCTCGGAAAGACCGATGATCTCCACGGGAACGGAGGGGCCTGCGACCTTCATCTGCTTGCCGCGTTCGTCCGTCATGGCACGTACACGACCTACAGTGCTACCTGCAATTACGATATCGCCGCTGTGAAGCGTACCGTTCTGCACAAGCAGTGTCGCAACGGGACCTCTGCCGCGGTCGAGTTTTGCTTCAATAACAAGACCGGAAGCGCGTCTTTCGGGATTTGCCTTCAGTTCCTTCATTTCTGCAACCAGCAGTACGTTTTCAAGCAGTGTATCAATACCCATACCGGTCAGTGCGGAAACGGGTACGCAGATCACATCACCGCCCCATTCTTCGGGAACAAGATTGTGCTGAGTCAGACCCTGCATAACCTGGTCGGGATTTGCATGGGGCTTATCCATTTTATTGATGGCAACGATGATATCAATGTTTGCCGCCTTCGCGTGGTTGATTGCTTCCACGGTCTGAGGCATGATACCGTCGTCTGCCGCAACAACGAGGATAGCAATGTCGGTGGACTTGGCACCTCTTGCGCGCATTGCGGTAAATGCTTCATGTCCGGGAGTATCTAAGAAGGTCAGATCCTTGCCACCCACCTGTACACGGTACGCACCGATATGCTGGGTAATACCGCCTGCTTCTCCTGCGGTGACCTTGGTGTGTCTGATAGCATCCAAGAGCGAAGTCTTACCATGGTCAACGTGACCCATGACACACACGACGGGTGCACGTTCTACCAGATTTTCTTCACTATCCTCTACTTCATCAAAGAGCTTATCTTCGATGGTCACAACAACTTCCTTGTTGACCTTTACACCAAACTCATCTGCAACCAGATATGCAGTATCATAGTCGATGGTAGCGGTCACGCCCACCATCATGCCCATCATCATCAGCTTCTTCACTACCTCGGGCGCACTGCGCTTCAGCTTCTGAGCCAAGTCGCTAACGGTGATCTCCTCGGGAAGTGTGATCTCAAGCTGTTTTTTGGGGGCGTCCTTTGCCTTCTGCTGCTGGTTACGGAAACGGTCAAGACCGGGGTTCTGCTGATTCTTCTTGCTGTCCTTTCCGCCCTTGCCGTCTTGACGGTTGTTTTGCTTCTTCAGCTTTTGTGTACCGCCTGCATACTGCTTAGAGTTGGTATCTACAAATCCTTCCAGCTTTTCATCGTATTTAGACAGATCCACATGGCCGCCGCTTCTGGTATCCACTACGCGGGTTCCTGCTACGCGGGAGGACTTTTCTTCCAAAGTCGTCACTGTGACCTCGCCTGCGGGGCGTACAACGGGCTTGGGCTGGGCAACCTGCTGTTGCTTCTTCTGCTGGTCCTGCTGTTGCTTCTGTGCCTGCTTTGCCTGCTTTTGCGCTTGGAGCTCCATCTGCTTTTGCAGTGCATCCTTGAAGCGTGCCTGCTTTTCTGCTGCGATTTCCTCTTTGCTCTTTGTCTGAACCGGTGCTACAGGCTTTGCGGGTTCCTTCACAGGTACCTCGGACGCCTTTGCCTTCTTTTCCGTTTCTGCAGGTACGTCCTTTTTCTCGATGTTCTTCTTTGCCTCGGGAGCCTTCTTTTCTGCTTTCTTCTCCAAAACGGGCTCCTTCTTTTCTTCTGCGACAGGTGCTTTTTCTACAACTTCCTTAATATAGCTATTTCCCTGCATATAGTCTGCCATATCAGAAATCTGATACTCTTGCGTTAAAACAGAAAACAGTGCATCAAATTCTTCCGCAGATAAAACCGCCATATTGCTCTTTCCCTTTAAGCCTGCCTTTTCAGCATAAACCACAAAATCCTTGGTCTTCATACCGAAATCCTTGGAAAGTCCATTTATTTTATACTTTGTGTTAATCATACATTCTCCTCCCGCTGTTCCTCATTATCGCTATTTGCCGTTAACAATTTCAGCACTGCATTGATAAGTCCTTCTTCGGTGATCGCGGCTGTGGAAATCACGCCCGTTTTTCCCACCGTATGCGCAAGCTGTTCTCCGCTGATGGGAAGAACGGCAACGCACTTTTGGTAGTAGGTACAACAGTTGCGTACCTTTTTTACAGTATTGGCTGATGCATCCGCTGATAATAATACCAGAAGCGGCGTATTCTTTTTTGATCTGACTGCTTCTAAAACCAAATCGCTTCCCGTTATCAAGCGTCCTGCTTTCTTGCAAATACCAAGCATTCCGCACAGTTTACTTTGATTCATGTTCTAAAAGCTCTGCGGCAAGCGCCTCAAATACCTCTGCCGGAATGGTGCATTCAAGATTGTTCTCAAATCGTTTCGCCTTCTGTGCCTTTTTAAAGCACGAAACGCTCTTGCAAAGATATGCTCCTCTGCCCGCTTTTTTTCCTACGAAATCAAGGCTGACATTGCCCTCTTTATCGCGCACCATGCGGATGAGCTCCTTTTTGGGAAAACTGTTTGCGCATCCAACGCACTTCCGCTCGGGAATCTTTTTGATCTTTCCTGTTACTCCTGCCACAAAACCGCCTCCTTTCGACAAATTGCGCTATACGTCGTTATCTCATTTTAACCTCTGTCGGTCTTAATATCAATCTTAAAGCCGGTCAATCTCGCCGCCAAACGAGCATTCTGTCCCTCTTTGCCGATTGCAAGAGACAACTGCTCAGGAGCAACTACCACGCGGCAGCTATGCTCCTCGCCGATGATCACTTCCTCCACTGTTGCAGGAGAGAGTGCCGCTCTGATATATTCCGCAGGATCTTCGCTATACTTGATCACATCAATCTTTTCATTGCCAAGATCTGCCATGATATTATTGATACGCATTCCTCTTGCGCCGATGCAGGAACCGATGGGATCAACGCCCTCCTCCCTGCTCATCACTGCGATCTTGGTGCGGTATCCTGCTTCTCTGGTAATACCCTTAATGATCACAGCACCATCTGCAATTTCAGGAATCTCTCTTTCAAAGAGTCTCTTTACAAAATTGGGATGTACGCGGCTCAAAGTCACAATGGGACCTCTGCTTTCCTTGTTCACCTCCGTAACAAACACCTTAATGTGATCACCCACATTGAAGTGATCGCTGTGAAGCATTTCCTTCTGCAGAAGGGTTGCATAGCTTGTTCCGGTATCCACCAGTACGTTACCGCTCTGAGGATCTATCTTTTGAACAGTTGCAGTAATGATATCTTCTTTTTTGTTCTCATACTGCTGGATCATGATTCCGCGCTCGGCTTCTCTGATACCTTGGATAATCACCTGCTTGGCAGTCTGAGCAGAAATTCTGCCAAAATTTTTGGTCTTTAATTCAATATCCACGGTATCACCCACAGAAAGGTGGCGGCGGGAATATTTCTTTGCTTCGTCGAGAGTGATTTCGGTAACATCATCCTCCACCTCTGCAACTACCTTCATTTGACGATAAACCTTTACATCTCCCTTGACCTGGTCGATAGACACCACTACGTTACTTCCGCCGACCTCTTTTTTGAAGGCGCTGATGAGTGCCGCTTCCACTTTTTTTAGCATATATTCCTTGGGAATTCCCTTGACTCTTTCAAGTTCTTCCAGTGCAGTGATAAATTCGCTGTTCATTTTTGCATTCTTCCTTTCTTTATATATGGGTCAATCTTCTTCAATGCCCTGTGCATCAAAATCAAAATATAAATGTGCTCTTGAAATTTTTTGGCGCTCGACCGAGTAGCTCTTCTCTTCGCACTGCAAGGTCAGCGTACCCTTTTCGTCAATTTCCTCCAGTATGCCGATCAATTCTTTTTTTCCATCAATAGCGGCAAACAGTTTCAAAACGATTACCTGACCCAGCGCCCACTGAAAATGCTCTGCGGTACGCAGGTCTCTTTCCACACCCGGAGAGGAGACCTCCAAATGATAGCTCCCTTCAATGGGATCAATTTCATCAATAACGGCGTCAATTACGCGGTATGCTTTTTCGCAATCGTCAATATCAATTCCTTCGGGAGAATCCACGGTGATGCGCAAATACCACTCACTGCCTTCTTTTACATACTCCACATCCCAAATATCATAGCCCAATGCACTTACTCCGGGAGTAATCGCACGGCATACGTATTCGGCAATATTCTTAGGTCCCTTCGCCATACGTAATCCTTTCAATTTGTCTTATACAACAAGGAAGAGCAGTTCTTGAAAACTGCCCTTCTTGCTACATCCTATTCTGTTAATACTATACCACAAAGTCCGCTGTTTTGCAATAGTTTTTTTAAAAAATTTGATTTTTTTCAAAAAAATATCAAATAAAACCTTTCTTTACATCCACTGTTTTAAGAGTAGAAACATATTCCTCAACAACGATATCATCCCACATTTGTTGTAAGATCTCATTGTACTTTTTGGTGATCAAGTGGGATTGAATATCTGAAAGCTGCTCTGCGTCGTCCTTGGAAGAATACGCTTTTTCGATAAGCGGCACTTTTTTTACAATGGAAATGCTTTCTTCATCTTCGTAACGATAGATGTCACCCTCCTTCATCTTCAACACTTCACTCAGCGCCTTGGAATCATAGCCGCCCACAACAAGTGTCTCAAACTCATAGTTTGTAATGTAAAAGCCGTTGGGACACTCTTCCACCGTCAGCTCATTATACTTTTCAACAAGCTTCTCAAACTCCTCGCCTGCATTTGCTTTGTCAAACGCCTCTTGAGCCTTTGCCTTCTTTTGCGCAATCTCCTCTTCGGTATACTCTTTTATAGCAACCTCACCCTTATCATCAAGGGTCACATTTCCCTTATCATCCAAGATCAGTTCATAGGAGGTATTTACCACGATCATCAACAAACGGGAATAATTTTCCTTGTAAAAGGCATCTACTTCAGCATTTGTAGGAACCTGCGTTCCGTTCTCACCGAAAAGATAGCTCTCAACCGCATCTACCTTTGCCTCCATGATAAACGCATTACGCAGTCCGTCTAAGTCCATACCGTAAGTCGCCATCAAAGCATTATTGAATTCCGATTTGCTATCACCATACTGATATTTGATCATATCGTCGATGGTGTCATCAATGTTATTGATGACCGATTTGGAAAGACTGAGCTTATAGTCCTTATACAATTTCAGCGCACACAGGACGTTCTTAGCATACTGAAGAGTATACTTCTCCACATATTCCCCGATCGTTAAACCGTCATCCATTTCCTTGTTCCAGCATTCTACAGTGTCTTCAATATCCTCGTAATTCTGGACGAAATAGTACTTGAAGGTGGAAAGCCAATATCTGTACACATCTGCACCAATGCTCACGCCATCCAGCTCCATTACAGCCTTTGTTCGTTCGCTTGAACATCCGGGCACGCACAAAAACAGCATTACTGCCGCCATCATGACCCCCAAAAATCTGATTATCGTTCTTTTCATTTTTGATCATCCTTTCAAATTTAGTTGGATCGTGCCGGATCGCCACCCGGCTGTTCCTCAATCGCTGTATATTTTTCAAGAAGCTCCACACACATCTTAACGGATTTGTATGACGCACTCGAAGGGGTTCTTAAGGAAAAATACTGCTCTCCTGACAAGGTAACCATTACTTTTCCGTTATATTCACAGGCAAGCTTGGTCATCTTGAATGCCGAGGGCTTTTCGGGATAAAAGAGGATTCCCGAGCTTTTAGAAACGATTTTGGAAATACCCGCTTTTGATCCCAGGGCTCTCACGTATGAAATAGTCAAAATATTCAATACCGTCTGGGGCACCTCTCCGTAACGGTCAAGCAGTTCGTCGTACACATCCGAGAGGTCCTCTGCGTTTTCAATCAGAGAGATCTTCTTATAAGCATCAATACGCTGGTTGGCATTGGGAATATATTCCTCGGGAACGTAGGCATCCACCGGAAGATCCACGGAGCATTCCGTCCTCTTTTCGATCTTTTCACCCTTCTCTTCACTGACCGCCTCTGAAAGCAGCTTCATATAAAGATCATACCCAATACTTTCCATGTGACCGTGCTGTTCCGCGCCCAGCAAATTGCCCACGCCGCGAATTTCCATATCCCGCATCGCAATACGGAATCCTGCGCCAAACTCCGTAAAATCTCGGATGGCAGACAGACGTTTTTCTGAAATCTCCCGCAGTTCTCTGCCAGCAGGATAGGTAAAGTAAGCATAGGCACGTCTGGAACTTCTGCCGACACGTCCTCTGATCTGGTGAAGCTGTGAAAGTCCCAGTTTATCCGCACGCTCAATGATCAGCGTATTGGCGTTGGGTACATCCACGCCCGTTTCAATGATCGTAGTGGAAACAAGAATGTCAATTTCACCGCGTATCATCTCTTCCCAAATATCGGAAAGACGGTCCTTATCCATTTGACCGTTAGCAATCTCCACGCGCATATCGGGAAATTCTCTTTGCAGCTTTCCTGCCCGATCGGGCATTACTTCAATACTGTTGCAAAGATAGAACACCTGTCCTCCGCGTCTGAATTCCCGTCTGATCGCCTCAAAGATCACGCCGTCATCGTGCTCTAACACAAAGGTTTGTACCGGCAAACGGTCAACCGGCGCTTCGTCCAGCACCGACATATCCCGTATACCCGAAAGCGCCATATTCATGGTACGAGGGATCGGCGTTGCCGAAAGGGTCAATACATCCACGTTTTTAGATAGCTCCTTGAGCTTTTCCTTATGCGTCACGCCAAATCGCTGTTCCTCATCTATAATGAGCAGACCCAGTTTTTTAAACTCTACGTCCTTTGAAAGCAGGCGATGGGTGCCAACGATGATATCCGTTTCCCCGCGGCGCAGTTTTCTTAACGATTCCTCGATTTCCTTCGCAGAGCGGAAGCGACAAACCATATCCACCGAAACGGGAAAGCCTCTCATTCTGGAAAGCAGGGTCCTGTAGTGCTGCATACAAAGAATGGTGGTGGGCACGAGAATCGCTACCTGATAGCCCCCGCTGACCGCCTTGAAGGCGGCACGCATTGCCACCTCGGTCTTACCGTATCCCACATCTCCACAAAGCAAGCGATCCATGGGAACGCGTCCCTCCATGTCGCGCTTTACATCCTCCACGGCAGAAAGCTGACAATCGGTCTCTTCATATTCAAAGGCACTTTCAAACTCTCGCTGCATCTCATCGTCTTTTGGGAATGAAATACCATCCTTTTTCATGCGCGCCGCATACAGACCGATCAACTGCTTTGCCATATTTTGTGCCGAAAGCTTTGCCTTGATCTTGACCTTTTTCCAATCAGCTCCGCCCATTTTGGAAAGCTTCAACTCGCCCTCTTCCGCGCCTTTACCAATGTATTTGGAGATCTTATCCAGTTGTCCGCAGGGCAGATACAACATATCCTTTCCTGCATACTTGATCTTTAAAAAGTCCTTTCGCACACCCTCCACCGTCAGAGAGGACATGCCCATATATTGTCCGATCCCGTGGATATCGTGCACCACATAGTCACCTACGGACATATCCGCATAAGAAAGGATCCGCTGTAAATTCTTATCCTTCTTGCGTTTACTGCTTACTCTGCTGCTTCTCTTGCGCACTGCGTCGGTCTGCAGCTCCGTGAGGCACACGTATTTGGAATGCGTCAGCTCAAAACCCGGGATGGATTGCCCCCAGACCAGTGCCACGCTGGCTTCCCTTTGTACGCGCTGATCAGTGTCTTTATACGCACCAAAACCGGAATTCACCAGCATTTTCTCAAGATGATCGGCAGAAGTTTCCGTTTCACAAATCAGCTTTACCCGATATCCGCCGCTCATGTAGCCCCTCAGGTCCTCACACAGCAGGTCAAAGCGTTCTCCGTAGCCGGTAGTTTGCTTTGTTGCAAAGGAAAACAGACCGGCATATTTGTGCCCGGAAAGCCTGCTGCCCATGCCTGTCAGCAATACTGAGCAATCGCTGAATATAAACTTTTCAAATTGTGCGGCATTTCCGGAAAACTCCGCATTTTTAGAGGAGATCAATCCTTCTTCAAGCAGTGAAACGATCTGTGCG
>JAFTMP010000199.1 GCA_017452335.1 Clostridia bacterium | reverse complement strand
GGGCACTTTCATAAACAAATTGTGAATTTTTCTTGTTTTCACCCAAAATTCATCAAACTGTTCACTCTTCATCACAAAGACGCGCAAGCCCTCTGATGGAATTTCAAAAATTCCCTCTGACAGCGCCAGCTCATAGCCCTCATCCTCCTGCCTGTCGGGGGAAAAGACCAGCCCTTCTTCATAAAGCGTTGCCTTCACCCTGCCGGGCAGAGACAGCGATTTTCCGATCTTTTGCAAGGCGATAAGCTCTGCAAGCGCCTCTAAGTGCTGTTCCTCGGGCATTTTTAGGGGTGCTTGTGCGGCATCCTGCGCAGTGTACTGTCCGCGGGTAACGCAGTAATCTTCAAAGCGCGCCCGCAGATAGCGGTACAAAATAGGCTGGGGCAGTTCTTTTAACTCCTTTGCCCCAAGGTTGCCCGCGGGCACAAGGGAGCATAAATATTCTTCATCCCGCAAAAGCTGCCGCGCCGTTTTACAGGCACGAAGGGTACTTCCGCTGTGCAGCTCCTCTAACACAGGCAGTACACGGTGTCTGATTCGATTGCGGGCATAAAGCTCTTCAAAGTTGGTGCAGTCTTCTCTGTACGCCCAGCCTTCCCTTTTTGCAAGGTCTCGTATCTCCTTGCTTGAAAAGGCAAGCAGGGGACGGATCACATTCCCTCTTCTTTGGGGAATTCCGCAAAGCCCCCTTAGCGCACACCCTCTTGCCAAGCGAAAAAGCATAGTTTCAAGCTGGTCGTCGGCGTTGTGCGCGGTGGCAATGAAGGAAAGCCCCCGCTGATCACACACCTGCTGCAAAAAGCGGTAACGCTCCTCACGGGCACACTCATCCACGCCCTGCCGTCTTTCCTTGGCAAGGGTGGGAATATCGGCACGCTCACTGTGAAAGGGAATTTGCAGATCTTCGCAAAGGCTTTTGCAAAAGTCCTCATCGTCCATCGCCTCTTTTCCTCTGATGAGGTGATTGAGGTGAAAGGCTTCAAGGCGCAGGGGACGATCCATAAAAAGCTCCTTTAGTAACCGAAGAAGCACCACCGAATCCGCCCCGCCCGACAGCGCCACCAGGATGGCGGGCTCTTCCCCCTCCTTCATACAGCCGTCAAGCTCTTTTTCAAAGCGCCTTAAAAATTCCGATCGTTTTTCCATTACATATCCACGTTTTCTTCAAGATCTGTAAATTTGGTATACTGTCCAAACCACCCCAGCTCCACGCTTCCCGTAGAACCGTGACGGTTTTTGGCAACAATGACCTCGGCTTTGCTCACGCCATCGGTCTGTTTATTATAATACTCGTCTCTGTACAAAAAGAGAACGATATCAGCGTCCTGCTCGATAGCACCCGAGTCACGAAGGTCGGAAAGAATGGGGCGCTTGTCGTTTCTGGATTCAGGACCTCTGGAAAGCTGTGCACAGCAAATCACGGGCACACCCATTTCCTTTGCCATCAGCTTTAAGTTTCTTGAAATTTCAGCAACCTCCTGCACACGGTTGTCAATGCGTCGGTCACTCTGCATCAGACCCAAATAGTCCACCACCACAAGCCCTAAATTTTTCACTCTTCTAAGCTTCGCCTTCATGGTGGTCACATTGATACCCGGGGTATCGTCGATATAAATATCGCAAGAGGAAAGATAGGAGGATGCCGCCGCCAGCTTGTTCCACTGCTCGTTTGTCAAATTGCCCGCACGAAGAGTGGGGCTGTCCACCAGCGCCTCTGAGCTGAGCATCCTGGTCACAAGCTGAACGTTTGACATTTCAAGGGAGAAAATGCACACTGCCTTGCCGGTGCTGTGGGCAATATTGGTTGCCAAATTCAGCGCAAAGCTGGTCTTACCCATACCGGGACGGGCACCAACCAGCACCAAGTCCCCCTTTCCAAGCCCCACCAGCACACGGTCCACCTTGCCGTAGCCTGTCATACATCCGTGGGTCTTGCCCGGATTTTTAGATAGCTCCGTGATCTCGGCGTGTGCCTCAATGAGCACGTCCCTGATGTGGGCAAAATCGCCCGACACGTTTTCATCGGAAAGCGAGGTGATCTTTGCCTCCGCCGCGCTAAGCACGTCCTTGGCATCGTCCTGCTCGTCAAACGCCATATCGGAGATTTCCGAACACACCGAAATAAGCTGACGAAGAAGACTCTTGTTGCGCACGATCCCCGCATAGTCTAAGATATTGGAGGCAGTGGGCACCGCCTCCGCCAGCACCTTTACGTAAGCAACGGTGCGCTCTCTATCCTTCACGCCCCCCTCCACCAACATATCAATAAGGGTGACGGGGTCAATCTGCCTGCTTTGCAAGAACAGCTTCTGCATGGCAAGATAGATATCCCTGTGCTCTTCAAGATAAAAATCGGTATGTGCCAAATTGCCCGCAATACGGGTAAAGCTTTCGGGGTCGATCATGATCGACCCTAACACCGATTGCTCCGCTTCCAGAGAAAAGGGCAGTTTTCTGCTTTGCCCAAAATCAAATTCCGCCATGACGTCCTGTTCCTTTCAAAATTGCCTTTTGCCCATCGGGCACGGTTTTTCAATTATTTTTCCTTCACAGTCAGCTTCAGCTTTGCCTGAATACCTGCGTACACCTTTACGGTAAGCTGATAGCCGCCGTAGGACTTCACTGCCTCGGGCAGCTCGATCTTTCTCTTGTCCACGGTGATGCCATGCTGCTCCTGCAGTGCCTGCGCCACGTCCTTAGAAGTTACAGAACCGTAAAGACGTCCGTCCGCACCGCCCTGCACGCTCACCGTTACGGTGATCTGCTCTAATTTTTCAGCCAGCGCCTTGGCGTCTGCCTTTTCGCATTCTTCCTTATACTTTTTCGCGGCTTCCTTGTTCTTTAAATCGGTCATTGCCGCCGCATCTGCTTCCTTTGCAAGCTTCTTGGGGAAGAGGAAATTGCGCGCGTAGCCGTCACTCACGTTGACCAGCTCGCCCTTTTTACCCTGTCCCTTTACATCCTGTAATAAAATAACCTTCATGATATACCTCGTTTCTGTCCTTAGACTTCCTTGTTTTTACTTTCGCCGCTGCTCTCGTACTGGTCAATGGCGTTTTTGAGGCGGGTGAGCGCTTCGGTGAGAATCGCCGTTTTCAGCTCTGCCGCCGCCGCGTCAAAGCGTCCGCCGCCGCCAATGCTCTCAAGGATGAGCTGTACGTTGATCTTGCCGTTGGATCTGCCCGAAATACGCACCGCATCCCCGATCTGACACACGGCAAAGGACGCCATCACGCCCTCCACCGACAGCAGCTTATCCGCCGCCTTTGCCGCCGCAATGCGGTTGGCAGGATCGCTATCGGTGTTTTCTTTCACCGAAATGGCATATTTATCTTTATAAACCGTCACCTTGGAGCCAAAGCCCGCTTCTCTCTTATAGTCCTCAAAATCGGTGATAAAGAGCTGCTGTACCTCTGCAGGATCAGCGCCCTCGCCCTTTAAGAACTGGGCGGCGCCAAAGGTCTTGGTGCCTGTATTGATCTCATATTTTTTGGTATCCAGCACGATGCCCGCCAGCATCAGCTCTGCTTCATCCTTACAAAGGCTTCCTGCGGGAAGGCTCTGCTCCAGCATATCTGCCACCAGCTCGCAGGCGGAGGAGGCAGAGGGCTCGATGTAGGTAATCAGCGGCTGTACCGCAAACTCACCCGTCTTTCTGTGGTGGTCAATGCACACCACCTGGCGCGCCTTTGCCGCCAAGTCTGCCGATTCAAACTGGGTGGGGTTGTTGACGTCCACGATGATGAGCAGTGTATCGCTTTGCAGGCGGTCCTGGGCTGTTGCCCCGTCCAAAAAGGTATCCTTGGTGATCCCCGGAATTCTCAACGCCTTGACAAAGCACTTTTTTAAATTGGGATCCCCCGGGTTACACACCACGTTGAAGGGTACGCCCGCCATCATACACAGTCTTGAAATACCGATGCACGCACCAAAGGCGTCAAAATCGGCAAAGCGGTGCGCCATGATCAGCACGTTTTGGGCAGAGCAGATCAAATCTGCCAGCTCCGATGCCACCACGCGCGCCCGTACCTTGGTCTTTTTCTGCACGGTCTTGGTCTTACCGCCGTAAATATCCATGCCCTTCTCGGTCTTGACCACTGCCTGGTCTCCTCCGCGCTGCAGTGCCGTTTCAAGGGCGCTGGCAGAAGCCGCCGTGCGCTCGTCCACGTCCCCGTCGATCACGCCGATACCGATAGAGACCGTTACGGGCAGGTTATTCTCGCCCACGCGCACTTCTCTGATCTTATCGAGAATTTCAAACTTGCTCTCAATAATTGCCGTCAGATACGACGCTTTAAAGGCAAACAAATACTTATCTCTGTCATACTCCTTAATAACACCGTGGTTTTCCTTTGCCCACTGCTGCATGACCTCGTCAATTCTGGATGCCACCGTACGGTAGTTGCCCTCGGCAAAGCGCAATATTTCATCCAGGTTGTCGATGACCACGTAAGCAAAGAGCACCGAATCGTCTTTATAGCGTGCCTGCCACAGATCAAGCTCGGTAAGGTCCTCCCAAACGGTCACGCACACCTGCTCTTCACCCAGCGGCGCATAATAGCCCCGCACGTTGAAGCGCTTTTCGCCAAGATAGGTGTTCACGCCATCGGGAAAATGCTCTCCGTCACAAAGCAGTGCGGGCTTGGCGTTAAAAAACGCCGAGGTATCCTGCCCTGCCAGCTCTTTGTTTCCGTTTTGTCTGTAAAACTCCTTGTTGATCCAAAGGATCTTGCCGTTTTCCTCACACATCATCACCGGCTGACGAAGATTTGTCAGCAGAGAAAAGGTGGGGTCCTCTCCCTTTCCGAAATAAGGGTCCTTAAAGCGCTCTGCCAAAAGATAGATCATCAGCACGCCTAAGAGCATCAACAGCAAATACAGCACCGGCAGTACATATCCGATCCCACCGGGATCAAGGGTATCGCCAAAGAAAAGATCGATCACAAAAGCCAGCACACCCGCAGCGATCGCCACAATGGCAAGAGGGGTGAACAGCCTTTTCAGTTTTCCAAACACGTTTTTCAGTTTGCTCTTCATGTTGATCTTCCTTTCATCAATCTATCATGATCGTATGTCTATCAAGCATCCGCAAGAAAAGAAGCGTTCCCGCACAGAGGCTCTACCCTTTACGGTATCATTCCCTTTTTTTGCAAATACTCTTTAATTGCCCTTGAAAAAATGTCATAACAACCGCTGAGCGCCACCACCATAATGGGGCTCATCACAATGATCGCCACGCAAAGAACACCTAAGAGCTTGTTTTGGGAAAACATGCCCTTTAGCAGGCTCTTGACCGATTTCACTCCCGGCACGAAGAGCACGGGCGCCAGCATGACGATGAGATTGACGATCAGCACCGTGATCACCCCGCCGCTTCCCAAAAACACCGCCCAGAAGGAGTGGATCATCACGCAGGCAAAAAACACTGCCGCCGCAACCAAAGAAACATTCAATTCCCGACGCGCTCTGTCCCCGCGCTTGATGCAAAACAACCGAAACACCCCGTAGCCCACATACGAGCTCACTGCGCAAACACAAAATACCACGCAGGGGATCAAAAACAGCATGCTTGAAAGGGCTGTGGCAAAGCTTTCCTCATACAGCGCCAAAAATTCTGCCGCTGTGAGCTCCAGTTGCTCTAAGTCAATGCGAAAGCCCTGTCTTGCAAGAAGCGTGATCAACTCCTCCTCGCCCCCTGCCGTAGTGATCATCAGATCCATAGAATCGGCACTGTATAGGGCAAAGCGCTCTTGTGTGCGCTGAACAAAGTCGGTAAAGTACGCCCCGAATCCGCCCTCGTATAAGAACCCTTGTGCCGCAAAGGCAAGAAACAAGCACACGATCGCACCGATGGCGGCGGCAAGCACCGTATTCTTTTTATCCTCTTTGTTGTAGCAATACGCTATAAACATTCCCATCACGCAAAAGGAGAGGGAGAGCAGGGCGGGAAAGAGCACCACTGTGCCGCAAAACAGCATGCCGCATGCAAAGCTCACGCCCAGCGCGGAAATACAGGCAATAAAGGGATTGTATTTTCCATGCCCCGTGAAAAAGAGCTCTGCAGAGCACCCCGCCGCCACGCTTTGAAGCAAATAAAAGGCGGCAAAGCACACCGCCATCACAAGCGGGGACAGGATGCGCGCATCACGACTCAGCGCATCAAAATAGTATATGAAGGAATAGCCCAGCGTGACCAAAACCGCCGAGGAAAGGGCGCAAAGAAGAAGCAGGGTCACCAAAAGCACCGGAGACGCGCCCCGCATGCCTTCGCCTTTTGACGCATGCGCCCGGTCTCCTGTCCCCTCTTCGGGTGCAAAAAGCTTGAGTGCGCTTTGGTGCAGGGCACCGCTATTCATACTGTGTTGCAGGATGGTTGCTGTTTTCACGTGTTCGTTCCCTTCTTTTTTGCCATTTTCGGGGATAGTGCTCTTCCCAAAATCTTATTCTTCACAAAATACAGTCATTCACTGTATATTGTATCACATTTTTTTCCTTTTGTAAAGTTTTTTTATTGCCAAAAAGAGATTTTTGATGTATACTATATCAAAGAATCACGAAAGGACCGTTTCCATGAACAATTATACAACAATTTCACCGGCAGACCTTGCCTGCAATCCTATAAAAGAGATCGGAAAGGACTGGATGCTGATCACCGCAAAGAAAAAAGACGGCAGTATCAACACCATGACCGCCTCCTGGGGCGGGGTGGGTGTGCTTTGGGGCAAGAACGTGGCGTTCTGCTTTATCCGTCCCCAGCGCTACACCTTGGAGTTTACAGAGGAGGCAGAAGAATTCTCTCTTTCCTTCTTTGAAGAGACTTACCGCAGTGCACTGACCCTTTGCGGCAGAAAGAGCGGCAGAGATTGCGACAAGATCACCGAAGCAGGGCTTCACCCTGCCGATTTTGAGGGCGTGCCCGCCTTCACGGAGGCAAAGAGAGTTTTGAAGGTGAAAAAGCTCTATAAAGATGCCATCCGCCCCGAAAGCTTCCTTGATCCCGCCCTTTGTACCCAGCACTACAAGGAGCAGGACTATCACATCCTCTACATCTGCGAGATCCTTGCAGGCTTTGAAAAAGAGGACAAAGTTTGAAAGATAGATCTTTCAAACGCGTTTTGTGGCTTTCGCCACCGACCCGGCGGCGATTCTGCTTTGCAGAACCAGCCCCAATTCCGCAAGAAAGGAAGCTTTCGCATTGCGAAAGCGAAGGTCATAGCGATGTTCCTTGAAAAAACCGCGGGCGGGGTGCGCTATCTTTATTCCACCCTGTTAGACTGCCCCCACGCCTTTTCCACCAAAGAGGGCGGGGTGAGCACCCTCCCCCACCTTCAAAGCATGAATTTAGGGGAAAACAGAGGAGATGCGCCCGAAAACGTACAAAAAAACTTCCTGCTTCTTGAAAGCGCCGCAGGGCTTCCCTCAAACAGAGTGGGCGGGGCGCAGATCCATTCCGCCACCGTGCTTTACGCAGAAAAGCCCTTTGAAGCACGCCCCGAGTGTGACGGCTTTTTCACCGATCAAAAAAATCTCACGCTCTACGTGAAGATCGCCGACTGCATCCCCATCCTGCTTTACGCGCCCGATGCAGGGGCAGTGGCGGCACTGCACGCGGGCTGGCGTGGGAGTGCTGCCGATATTGCGGGCGTGGGCGTGAAGAAGCTACAGTCTCTGGGGGCTGACCCCAAAAACATCCGCGCCGCCATCGGCGTGGGGATTTGTCCTGCCTGCTATGAGGTGGGGCAGGAGCTGGTGGACGCCTTTACGGCAAGCATCGGCAAGGACTGTCTTGCGTTTTTTAGCCACGATCCCCTAAACCACCGCATTTTTGCCGACCTTAAGGGCATCAACCGCTATTTGCTTTTGCGCGCAGGGGTAAGGGAGGAGCACATTGACGTCTGTCCCCGTTGCACCTGCCACGAAAGCCACCTCTTTTTCTCCCACCGCGCCACCAAAGGACTGCGGGGAACCATGGCGGCAGGCATTGCCCTGCCCGCAAAGCAATAAAAAGAGCATCACAAAACCTGTCATAAAGCAAAAACACTTTACATATCCTATAGTATCTTACAAAAAAAGGGCAAAACAAAGAATCACTTCTCTGTTTTGTCCTTTTCTTTTTTAAGGAGGCTTTATGAAACGCTTATTTTATTTGATCCTACTCTTTTTCCTTCTGCTCTTTTGCGGCTGTGCCCAAAGCGCGCCCGAGCCGCTGTGCTGGCAAAGCTACCCGCTAAGCTTGGACCTTACCCTGCAAAAGGAGGACTTTACACTGCAGGGCACCCTTCAAATGCAGAAGGCAGGAGCGGGCACCCTCACCGTAACAGCCCCCGAAACGCTGAAGGGTATTGTTTTTTCCTTTGACGGCGGGCAGGCACAAATTCAAAAAAACGGCTTGACTCTTCCCCTTGACCCCGCCCGTCTTCCCGCGGGAAGCGCGCTTTTTCGCGCGCTGTCTCTTGAAGACCCCGCCGCCTTTTTAAAGAGCCGCAACGAGGACGGATGGATATTTACACTGGTGGGTGAAGAGGAAAACCTGCTTTTTTACACCGATGAGCAGGGAACGCTTTTAAAGATCCAAATGGAGGGCGAAGAGCCTTGGAGCGCGGTTTTCAAAAAGAATTGAAAACCATCCATCACGCCAAAAGGCGTTGTGTCTTCAACAACACAACGCCTTTTTTGCATCATTATTTAATTACTTCACGAAACGAAAACCTTCTTGGAAACAACTGCGCCGCCAAGCAGTGCCACAACTGCCAGAACTGCGATCAGAGCGGTAGCGTCACCTGCAACGGGAGGATCAACAGGAACATCGGGATCAACCACAGGAGGATCAACAGGCGTTTCGGGGGCATTGTCCACATCGGCGTTTGCCTTCACTTCGTCAGCACTCAGCGCACGCTCATAGAAGCGCAGACCTTCAAACGCGGTGTTGCTCCAGTTGTTAGAGCCTGCGTTGCCCAGAATAAACTTGGGGGTGCCGCCCACTGCAGCATTGGCATTTTCTGCGGGAGAATCTGCGGAAGCCACGAGAACGCCGTTTACGTACACGTTGGTCTTTTCGCCTGCCTTGAAGGTGATGGCGAGGGTTGCGTTCTGCAGAGTTTCGGTGGCATTGTCAAAGGCGGGTCTGGAAGCGGATGCAATACCCGAGGTCTTTGCCTTAAAGAGATCGGTCTTGCCCTTATTGAGCTGAATATAGAAGGAAACCTTTTCAGCGGTGGTGCCGCTGTTGTTGCAAAGCCAGGTTGCATAGCTGGTATCGGGATAGGTGGTAAACGCACCAAGGTTCATCTCCACGGTATATTCCTCACCGCGCATAACATCGTAAAGTGCGTCGGGCAGAAACTGCTGAGCCTGATCCAGCACATACGCGCCGTCCTTAAAGGTGCCGTCAACGCAGTCGGTAATATCGTTATCGCCCTTCTTGTCCGTCCAGGTGGTGCCGTCGTACTCGTCTCCGTCAAACCAGGAAACAAGACCATCCTGCACGATGCCTGCATCGGCAGAAGCGGGGATCGTCCACAGCGCAAAGGCAGAGAAAACGACCAAAAGGGTTAAAATAAGTGAAAGTGTTTTTTTCATTGGGGATACACTCCTTTTCATGTATTTGCCCCTCTATTGTATACCGTTTTTTTCCTTTTGTCAAGCGCTTTGCGGATTTTTTACATATTGAACAAAAACACACCATGAATTTTGTGCAAATTGCTAAGTTCTTTTCTCTCCAAACAGCCCCTCCTTTTTCTGCTGCAGGCACCAGAGCTTCATGATGAGGCGGTGGGGCAATACTTTGGAAAGCAACAGCTTTAGATATACCGAAAGCCCGCACACCGAAAGATCCCTGCCCTTTTTGCCGTCTGCCAGCGCCTTTGTAACCACGCGGGCGGGAGTGAAGAAAAAATCATAAACGCACACGGCGTCGCTGTTTGCCGCGCGGTCAAAAAAAGCAGTCTTGGTCCAGCCGGGGCAAACCGCCGTTACCCCCACCTTTTTGGGGCGCAGTTCCCTGTTCAGCGCCCTTGAAAAGCGCAAAACGTACGCCTTTCCTGCCCCGTACACCCCTACAAAGGGCAGCGGCTGAAATGCCGAAAGGGAGGACATCTGAAAGATCCGCCCGCCCCTTTGCATATAAGGCAGGCACAGATGGGTCAATGCCGTCAGCGCCCCCACATTCAGCGCGATCATGTCAAGCTGTTCCTTTAAGGAAAGGGCTTCAAAAGCGCCGAACAGCCCAAATCCCGCGCCATTGACCAAATAGACAATCTGCGGGGCTTCTTTTTTCAAAAGACGCTCCAGCTTTTCAAGGCTGTCATCGCGCAGTAGATCAAGCTCCAGCACCCGCACCCGCGCACGGCACTGGGGGATCAGGTCCTGTAACCGCTCCCTTCTGCGGGCAATCGCCCACAATTCCTCGATCCCCTCTTCGTTGCCGATCCGCAGAGCAAATTCTCTGCCAATGCCCGAGGACGCCCCCGTTACCACCGCGATGCCCACGCTTCTTCCTCCGTTTTTCTTTTAGTATGCCCCAAAAAGCAACATCTCTACTATCTGTATTGACTTTTAGCCCCAAGTTGTGTATACTATTTGCAGCACGGACAAGCTCTGTGCAAATTTAGAAAAGGAGAACGGTTCTGCCGTTTTTATATATGAAAAAGCTGTTTTGGTTGCTTCTGTCTGCCCTTTTGCTTTTAAACGCCTGCGCCTCCCCTGCGCTCTCTATAGCGCCGCCCACCCTCGGCTCTTCCCCCGCGCCCGAGAGCACCGCAAATTCGGTGCAAGGCTCCTCCGTACGCCCCGCCCCCTCCCCCGGCTTCTCTTTCACCTCTTCTGACAGCAGTAAAGCACCCGATTCTCCGTCCATGCCCTCGGC
>JAFTMP010000198.1 GCA_017452335.1 Clostridia bacterium | reverse complement strand
GCGGCTTGACCGTGTTTATTTTCCCCATTGCTCTGCTATTAAAGAATCCCCTTCTCAAGAACTTCTGCTATTTCGTTTCCTCGGCAGGAGGACTCATGGCACTGCTTATCCCAACAAGCACCTTTTTGGGTCTGCCCATTTATCACATCAGCGCGCTGTCCTTCTATACCCAGCACATGATCATCACCCTGTTCGGTGTGCTGTTGGTAACGCTTAAGATCATCAAGCCCACCTGGAAGAGCGCTCTTGGCTCCATTGGTGTGATGGGCGTGATGACGGTGCTCTGCCACCTTGTGAACATCGGCGTGCCCGCTTTGGGTCTTGGCGGTCCTGAGTGTGCGCCCAACTATATGTTCACCGTAAGAGCAGACACCAATGCCCTGCTTTCTATGGCATACGATATTTTCCCTGTAAAGCTGGCATATCTGCTGCTCTTCATCCCCCTGCTTCTTGTCATTTGCTTGGTGCTCTTGGCACCCATTTACATCCCCAAGTGGATCAAAGGTGCAAAGGAAAAGAAGGCGCCAAAAAATGCATAACACGTAAAATACCAGCCCTTTCCCAAACGGAAAGGGCTGGTTTTTTAAGCTCAAACAAAAATGGTAAACCAGTCGGGGGTTGGGGGAAATAAAGCATCCAAAGAGGGGAGCAACGTTGCTTCAAACTCGTCAACGATCTTGAAGATCTGCTCCAACAAGGCATCTGCTTCCTCTTGAGTTTGAACAGCTTTTCCACTGACACCTAAAGAATGTTCAAATCCCACGCCATGCAAGCTTACTCTTGCCCCCAAGCTATATCGGGATGGTCCCGCCTCCACACCAATTTGAAGAATTGCTCCGCGCGCCGTTCTTTTTTCCAGTGAATAGATTCCTTGATAAACAAAACGATAGGAATAACCATACCGTTTGGCAAGCTTCTTTAGCGGATTTGCAACAGAATAGTTGCAAGGAAGGAAATTTTGCTTTTTTTCATCGTAAAACCGTTCCTTGAAAAACGCTCTGCACTCTTCAATCATAGGCATCGCTTGTTCATTGGTCTTGGCGATTTGAACGCGCTCCTCATCGGTAAGACGAAGTGTAAGAAATTCTTCCGATTTGATTTTTGGAAGCAAAGCATTCATTGCTTCATAGTAAGAAGTGGGATCCAACACCTCGCCGTTATGAAGCAGATCTACAGATAGGGTTAATGTGGCATAGCCCGATACATCTCTGTACAATGAGATACCCGATCCGTAAACATCAATATCCTCACACATGGACGGATCAAATACAATTCCCTTTGCTTCACATCTTTTGCGCTCACGGGAATCATCCAGTTCCAAGCATATTCGATGGTTAAAAAAGTCCATATCGAAGTAACGCAGCAAGCTGCTTGCGAATCCATAGTGTCGATGTATCTTTTTCATTAAAGGAAGGATCCGCTCTTCCGGAAAGGATTCGTTGGTGTCCACGTTGCTGAGCCACCGGGTATCGTATCCCATTCTTGAATCGCTTTTGCAAACATGAATCTCTCCCAAGGAAGGACAATCCTTTAAGATCTTTTCACAAGCACTCTTTTTTGATTCGCCCTCTTCAACACCATAATCCTTAAAACAATACAAAAACCGGGTACTTGTCAGCCCTTGCTCGTCCATAAACTGATGTACGATCTGAGGCAACTCCGAAAACGCGATCTTGGTTCCGGTACGAAAGCGATAATTCTTGATCAGTCTCACAGAGTTCCTCCTCCTTCTTTATGCAATGGGGGTTATATGATGATACTTACTCCTCGTAATAGGACACCCATCTGTAATTGAGGGTGGCAAATGCCTCGTCCTCCAGTGCCTGTACATCCAGCTTCTGTTCCTGCTCGATGACCTTTTCAAGGTCGGGGCGGGTCTTGGGATGCTTGGGGGTGAAAACGGTGCAACAGTCCTCAAAGGGTAAAATGGAAGTATCAAAGGTGCCGATCTTGCGGGAGATGGAGATGATCTCTTCCTTGTCCATACCGATCAGGGGACGGAACACGGGAAGGTCTATCACACTGCCCGTCACGTGCAGCGCCTGCATGGTCTGGCTTGCCACCTGACCAAGGCTCTCGCCTGTAATAAGCGCCAGCGCGCCGTCTCTTTTTGCCACTCTGTTGGCAAGGCGCATCATGAAGCGACGGAGCAGAAGAGTAAAATACTGCTCCTCACAGTGCTTCACCAGCTCCTCCTGGATCTTGGTAAGGGAAATCACCCCCACCTTCATACTGCCGGTATAGACGGTGACCTCCTTTGCTAACTCCATCACCTTTTCTCTTGCCTGCTCGCTGGTGTAGGGGAAGGACTCAAAATGCAGAGCCTCCACATTGCATCCTCTTTTTGCCATCATGTAGCCTGCCACGGGGCTGTCAATTCCGCCCGACAGAAGGAGCAGTGCCTTACCTGCTGAGCCCGTGGGAATACCGCCCGCGCCCTTTTTGATGCCTGCATGCAAATAGGCACCGTATTCGCGGATCTCCACGCGCACCACCACCTGGGGATTGTGCACATCCACCTTCATGCGGGGCATGGCTTCCAACACCGCCCCGCCCACAAGCTGCTGCAGCTCGGGGGACTTGATGGGAAAGCGCTTGTCGCTTCTCTTTGCCTCTGCCTTAAAGGACTTTGCCCCGTAAAGGAACTGGGGCAAATACTCCTTTGCCGCCGCCGCAATGGCGTCCACGTCTTTTTCCACCACGCAGGCTCTTGAAATGCTCACAAAGCCAAATACCGTCTGCGCCCGCTCCATGGCAAGGTCTAAGTCTGCGCTCTCGTCCAGCGGCTCGATATAGGCAGTGGACTGCTCATGATACACCTTGAAATTGCCGCAGCCCTTCAGTCTTTTTTGCAGTTCCTTCACGAGAAGCGCCTCAAAGGTGCCGCGGTTAAGGCCCTTTAACACGATCTCGCCGTATTTACAAAGAATGATCTCTTTCATTTTCCGTTCTCCTAATTTAAATCATGATGGGGCGCCGCCCCATACCCCGCCAAAGGCTCTGCCTTTGGAATCCGCCTAAAACCTTTT
>JAFTMP010000020.1 GCA_017452335.1 Clostridia bacterium | reverse complement strand
AGTTTTTTCAAAACAGTGTCCTCCGTTCTTTTCTTTGTTATGTGTTTTATTTTTTTGTGGTTTGAAAACCGAAAGTCCTATAAGACGGGCGGGCATCAGATCTCAAATACGATCTCGTTACCCTTGCCGCTTGCCAGCACTTCCTTGTTGCCGGTAAGCAGGCTTGCTTCGATGAGCTCTGCCTTGCCCTTTCTGCCCTTCTTTAAGCGGATACCCCACTCATAATCGGTGAAGCTCTTGCCCTTGGGCAGCTTTAACAGCTCGTCAAGGGGAAATGCGAAATAGCCTGTTGCCATGCCGCCCTTCTTCACACCCTCGAAGTTGAGATATTCGCCCTTCTTGCGGTCGCAGAAGATGGGGTGATATTCCGCATAGCGGAACAGTGCGGGCACGTAAGTCTTTGCCTGTGCCTTGCCCTTTTCTTTTCTGGTGAGCACCAGCTTGAAGCAGTCGCGGTCATTGGCGTTTACAGTTGCCTTCACGTAATATGCGGGCATGCCGACGTTCATATCCTTTTCCCAGTTGAGGAATGCAAACTGGTCAAATACCCAGTTTCTCTCTGCTTCCACGTCCTTGCCTGCGGTGATGGACAGCTTTGCGGTGAATTCCTCTGCAGGCTCAGCGCTCAGCTCCCAGGATTTTGCGGCAGGGTATCTGCCGCCGTTGTGGGTGGCAATGCCCACCTTTCTGCCCGAGCTTGAGAAGCCCAGTCCTGCGTCCAGCATCTTGAAGCCGTATTCATCGCCCTCTTTATCTACGGCGTACACCCAAACGCTCTTTTCAAATTCTTCGCTTCTGTTTGCGGCATCTGCCTTTTCCCAGCCCATGATGTCTGCGTAGGGCAGAAGGACGAAGCGGCACCCCTCGTTTTCATCGGACAGATAAAGGGATCTGTCGGACGCTTCCTTTTTGTAGCAGAGATACTTTCTGCTGGCATCGTCCTGGATGGTGTAGGCGGTATATTCCTTGCCCGCTACCGTTACACTGCCCTCAGCCTTGAAGGCAAGAAGCTGATTTGCGGTGGCAAGGGAGCCGGGGAACATGCACATATCCTGTGCAGGGGTCAGAGACATTCTGCCCGAATAGAGCTTGCCGTTGTTTAGCGCGGCGAATTCGGAGACGGTGTTGAGCGCGTCGTACATCGCCCAGGTAAGACCTCCGTTCATCCAGCCTTCTCCGTAGGAGTTGGCAACCAGGAACGCGCCTCTCATCTTCACGCCTGCAAAGGTAGCGGTCACCTCGTCGTCGTAGCCGATGATGGTTACCTGATGTCCGCCGCCGGCACTTCCCGATGCGGCAACGATGGTGTTTTCACCAACCTTACCGATGTTTCCGCAACCGTCCAGCTTTCCGTAGATCCATCTGGAGGGATAGCCGCCCGTTACGACGGCATCACCGTGTACGATCGCCGCCTTGATGCGCTCGACGAGCTTTCTGCCCTCTTCGCTTGTGGTCAGCTTTTCATTATAGGGAGGCTTGGTGAACCAGATCTGCTCGAAATTGCTGATGCGGTTTTCCATTGCCTTTTCCATCAGCCCCTCGGTTGCGGCAGGGGAGCAGGTGGTTTGGGTGTAGAGGTTGCCCTCTTTGTCCTTGGCTCTGTGGCCGCCCTTTTCGTCCTTGGAGAAGGCGCAGTCATCGGTGAACACGCATCCGTGTTCCTTTAAAATTTCATATACCCAAATGGTTCCGGCACCCGACAGGGTGAAGGTGAATTTGGGGGCAAAGCACTGATTCTTATCATCTCTGGGAGAGAAGGTGCTGTCTGCGTCGATCTTGTGCAGATGACGGGAGAAGGCGTTGGAGAACTGGGTTCTGGTGATCGCCTGGGATGCACAGGAGCCGATGGCACCCTGGTTATCAATGGAGGGGCAATGAGTGGTGCCCCACAAGCTTGCATAAGCAGGAAGTACGGTCTTTTTCATAATAGTACCTTTCAAATCGCTTTTGAGTCATTTTTTTGGAAGAGCATAAAAACTCCCACTTTCCATTTTAGGGCTTCTTTGCGCAAAAGTCAATAGAAAAACAAAAAAACGTGAATTTTTTTACAGCAAACAACTCGTTTTTGGGGTACAAAGAAAAAACGGCGGAAGGGGAAGGGAGGAGGGCGCGCGGATCGGTGAATATTTTGTAAAGATGTAGAGAAACCCTTTGACAAGAGAAAATGAATGTGATATAATATAATGAATTATTATGGGAAGGTATGCGATGATTATTTTGGGAATTGACCCCGGGCTTGCCATTGTGGGCTATGGGATCATTGAATATCAGGCGTCCAGATTTAGGGTCTTGGATTTTGGTGCCATCACCACCCCTGCGGGCACCAAGGTGGAGGATCGGCTGCTGATGATCCACAAGGGGATGGAGGAGCTCATCGAGCGCTATCACCCCGATGAAATGGCGGTGGAGGAGCTGTTCTTCAATACCAACCATACCACAGCCATTGCCGTTGCCGAGGCACGGGGCGTGATCTTACTGTCCGCCCGCAAGAAGGGCGTGAGCATTGCCGAGTATACGCCTCTTCAAGTCAAAGGCGCGGTGGTTGGATACGGACGCGCCGAGAAAAAGCAGGTCATCGCCATGGTGCGCTCCATTTTACATATCGGACCGGAACTGAAATTAGATGATACGGCAGATGCCCTTGCCATTGCCATTTGCCATGCGCACACCGGGGGCGGGGGACTGCGAAACTTTTATAATTTGCGATAAGTCCCGTTGTTTACAGAGAATTAAAAAGGATGTACTACGATGTTTTACTACCTGGAAGGAAAATTATTTTTGCCCGAGTTATCCACTGCCGTGATCGACTGCGGCGGCGTGGGCTATAAATTGACCATCAGCGGCACCACCCGCTCTGCCATCTCCTTAAAGGTCGGGCAGACGGTGAAGCTGTATACCTATCTGTCGGTCAGAGAGGATGCTATGGAGCTCTTCGGCTTTTTTGAGGAAGAGGAGCTGACGGCGTTTACCCAACTCATTTCGGTGTCAGGTGTGGGACCCAAGGCGGCAATTGCCATTTTGTCGGTGCTCAGTGTGGAGCAGTTGAACCGCGCCGTGCTCACGGGCGATGCCAAGTCCATTTCAAGGGCCCAGGGGGTGGGCGCTAAGATCGCCGCCCGCGTGGTGTTGGAATTAAAAGACAAGCTGGCAAAGGCACTGGGGGTCAGTGCGGAGGATCTGCCCGATGCACCGCCCGAAAGCGGCGTGCAGGCGCTCTCCGATGCCCTTAATGCCCTCATGGTGCTGGGCTATACCAGAGGGGAAGCCACTGCGGCACTCAAAAAGATCGACCCTGCAGGCAAGAGCACCGAGGATCTCATCAAAGAGGGTCTTAAGCTCTTGGCAAAGGGATAAAAAGACGAACCGTTGCAGGCGTTTTTATAAAAACGCGATGACTTTCTGAAAGGAAGGGAAGAAATGAACGAAAAGATGTATGGCGACGACTTTGATTTTGAATCGCGGATCGTCAGCTCCAATGTGACGAGTGCCGATGGCGAGACCGAGTTAAGTCTTAGACCCAAGGCGCTGGAGGACTATGTGGGGCAAAGCAAGGTCAAGGAAAATTTAAAGGTCTATATGGAAGCGGCAAAGAGCAGAGGGGAGATGCTTGACCATGTTCTGCTTTACGGCCCTCCCGGACTTGGTAAGACCACCCTTTCCACCATTATCGCATCGGAAATGGGGGTCAACATCAAGGTCACCTCAGGTCCCGCCATCGAGCGTCCCGGAGATCTGGTGGCACTGCTGACCAACCTCTCGGAGCATGATGTACTCTTTATTGACGAGATCCACCGTCTGCCCCGTACCGTGGAGGAGATCTTATATCCTGCCATGGAGGATTTTGAAATAGATATCATCATCGGCAAGGGCCCTGCGGCAAGAAGCTTTCGCATGCAGCTGCCCAAGTTTACCTTGATCGGTGCCACCACCAGAGCAGGACAGCTTTCCACCCCTCTTCGTGACCGCTTCGGTGTGATCTTTAAGTTAGAATTATACACCCCCGAGGAGCTGGCGCAGATCGTCACCCGCAGTGCGGGCATTTTGGGTCTGCCCATTACAAGAGACGGTGCGCTGGAGATCGCCTCCAGAAGCCGCGGCACGCCCCGTATTGCCAACCGCTTTTTAAAGAGAGTGCGCGACTTTGCACAGGTGATGGGCAACGGCAGAATTGACGAGCAGATCGCCGACTATGCTCTGCGGGCGCTGGAGGTGGATGAGCTGGGGCTTGATGCGGTGGACAGAAGGATGCTGGAAACCATCATCCGCGCCTTTTCGGGCGGTCCTGTGGGTCTTGATACCCTGGCGGCAACGGTGGGCGAGGAATCGGTGACCATTGAGGATGTATACGAGCCGTACCTCATGCAGATCGGATTTTTGAACCGCACGCCGAGAGGCAGATGCGTGACCGCCCTTGCCTATGAGCATTTGGGCATTGCACAGCCGGGTGTGTGTACCAACGGCGGCACACAGACAGGTCTTTTTGACGAAGAATAAGAAGAACAACAGAATACGATGAGAATGCAAGGCAAGGGAAAAGCCCTCGAGCGTGTCGAAAAAATCTTTGAAAGAATGGGTTGCCAATCACCCAGCCTTCAAAAGTTTTTGAGGGTTTTTAGGGGACTTTTTTCAAAAAATCTCCTAAATGGGGTTTGGGGCAAAGCCCCAAATAGCTTTTTGGCAGACCGAAGGGCAAAGCCTTCCTTGACGACGATGAAGAATAGAGGAACGATATGTGGTATTCCGAAAACTGGAAAGAATATGAATTGTTGGATTGCTCCGACGGACAGCGCTTAGAGCGCTGGGGAGACTATACGCTCATCCGCCCCGACCCCCAGGTGATCTGGAAAGGGGTCAAGCGCCATCCCGCTTGGAAAAAAGCAGACGCCAGCTATAAGCGCTCCTCCGGCGGGGGCGGCGCTTGGAATGAAAATAAACTGCCCGAGGAGTGGACCCTTCCTTACGGGGCGCTGGATATGAATTTCTGCATCCGCCCCATGGGCTTTAAGCACACGGGCGTCTTTCCCGAGCAGGCGGTGAACTGGGATTGGTTCTCCGATCTGATCAGAAAAGAAAACAAAAACAGACCCGCCGACAAGCCTGTAAGAGTACTCAACCTCTTTGCCTACACGGGCGGTGCGACCCTTGCGGCGGCACAGGCGGGCGCGAAGGTCTGCCATGTGGATGCCTCCAAGGGCATGGTACAGCTTGCAAAGAAGAACGCCGAGCTGTCGGGACTTAAGGACGCGCCCATCCGCTATATTGTGGATGACTGCAAGAAATTTGCAGAGCGGGAGATTCGCCGCGGAAACTTTTACGATGCGGTGATCATGGACCCTCCCTCCTACGGAAGAGGCCCCTCGGGGGAGGTATGGAAGTTAGAGGATAACATCGGGGAGCTCATTGAGCTGCTCTCGGGACTCCTTAGCGATGAACCTCTCTTCTTTTTGGTGAATTCTTACACCACAGGGCTTTCGCCCTCTACCATGGGATATCTGCTCTCGCTGTATCTTTGCCCCCGCTTTGGCGGCAAGGTGATCGCCGATGAGATCGGAATTCCCGTAAAGCAGACGGGCGGGGTATTGCCCTGCGGCTCTTCTGCCAGATGGACGGCAGAAAAGGGGAAATAACGCCCCTTCATTCAAAGGATAAGGAATAAGGAACATGGCGGGATATATCAGTATTCGAAATCTGTCCTTTAGTTATAAGGACGATCAAAAGGAACAGCAGGCGTTAAAAAACATCAATTTGGAGATCGAAAAGGGGAGCTTTGTGGCGGTGCTGGGACACAACGGCAGCGGCAAATCCACCCTTGCCAAGCTCCTTTCGGCAATTCTCGTGCCCGATGAGGGGGAAATTGTCGTGGGTGGGCTGAAGGTCAGCGACCCCGAGCTCTCCGAAGAGGATCTGCTGGAGCTTCACAGACGCGTGGGCATGGTCTTCCAAAACCCCGACAACCAGTTGGTTGCAACGGTGGTAGAGGAGGATGTGGCGTTCGGTCCCGAAAACTTGGGCATTGAGCCAAAAGAGATCCGCCGCAGAGTGGACGAGGCGCTGGCACTGATGGGTATTTCCGAGTACGCCCGCCACGCCCCCTCCAAGCTCTCGGGTGGACAAAAACAGCGCGTTGCCATTGCGGGACTGATGGCAATGCTTCCCGAATGTATGATCTTTGACGAAGCCACCGCCATGCTTGACCCCAGCGGCAGAAAAGAAGTGATGGCAACGGTGTTAAAGCTCAACAAGGAGTTGGGCATCACGGTACTGCACATTACGCACAATATGGAAGAGGCGGCAATGGCGGATCGGGTCGTGGTGATCGACGACGGACAGGTGCTTCTTGACGGCACGCCCGAGCAGGTCTTTTCAAAGGTGCAAACCCTGCAGGCAGTGGGTTTAGATGTGATGCAGTGCACAGAGCTGCTCCATGAGCTGGCGTGCTGCGGTCTGCCCTTTCCCGAAGGGGTTATTGACGAGGAGCAATGTGCACGCTTGATCTATGAGTACTATATGAAAACGGTGAAGGATAAAAAATGAGCGAATATGCGATCAGCTTTCGTGACGTGAGCTATGTGTACGGAGAAGGGACACCCTTTTTCAAAAAGGCGCTGGATCATGTGAGCTTTGACATTAAAGAGGGGATCATCACCGGCATCATCGGACACACGGGCAGTGGTAAATCCACCCTGCTTCAGATGATGAACGGGTTGCTTTCTCCCCATAAAGGGCAGGTCTTGGTGAAGGGAAACGCCATTGGCAGTAAAGCTCTTTCCAAAAGAGACGCCGCATTTCAAGTGGGATTGGTGTTTCAGTATCCCGAATATCAGCTTTTTGAAGAAACGGTCTTTAAGGATATTGCCTACGGACCGAAAAACAAGGGGCTGGGAGAAGATGAGATCAAGGAGCGGGTAAAGGAAGCCATCCGCTTTGTGGGTCTTAGTGAGGATGTTCTTGAAAAATCCCCCTTTGAATTATCGGGCGGACAAAAAAGAAGAGTCGCCATTGCAGGCGTGCTTGCCATGCGCCCCGAAATTTTGGTGCTGGATGAGCCTGCGGCGGGACTGGATCCCCGCGGCAGGACCGAGATTTTTGGAAATATTTATAATTATCAAAAGCGTACGGGCACCACGGTGATCATCGTGAGCCACAGCATGGAGGATATGGCGCGCTATGCCGAAGAGCTGGCAGTGATGAGCGACGGAAAGCTGATGATGCACGATACCGTGCGCAAGGTCTTTTCTCAAAGAGACCTTCTTGAAAGCATCGGACTGGATGTGCCGGGCATCACCCCTGTGATTGAAAGGCTCAGAGCCCTGGGCATGCCCATCAAAGAGGATATTTTTACGGTGGAAGAGGCAAGGGAAGAGCTGCTTCGCCTTCTGAAAGGGGGGAGCACGCATGCTTAAGGATATTACCTTGGGACAGTATTTCCCCGGAAATTCACTGCTTCACCGCCTGGACCCCCGCATCAAGCTGCTTGCCACGGTACTGCTCATCGTCATCATTTTCCTTGCCAAAAACATGGCGGGCTACGGGGTGATGATCTTACTCACCGTCTTTTTGGTGGCGCTGAGCCGTATTCCCGTAAAAACCATTTTAAAAAGCATCAAGCCTCTCATCTTTGTGGTACTGCTCACCGTGGCGATGAATATTTTCTTCACGGGGGGCGAGAATGTGGTGCTTGATCAAAAAATTTGGATCATTCACCTGCGCTTAACGGCAGAGGGTATTTTAAACGGCGTGAAAATGGCACTGCGTATTTTGCTGTTGATCGTTGATACCGGTGTGATCTTAACCTATACCACCTCGCCCATTGATCTTACCGACGGCATTGAGCGCTTGCTCTCGCCTCTTGGCAAGATCGGTGTGCCGGTGCACAGCTTTGCCATGATGATGTCGCTGGCACTGCGCTTTGTGCCCACGCTTATTGAGGAGACCGACAAAATCATTGCGGCGCAGAAGTCAAGGGGCGCGGATTTTTCCAGCGGGAATGTCATCAGCCGCGTCAAGGCGCTGATCCCCGTGCTCATTCCCCTGCTCATTTCCTCCTTTCGCAGAGCCGATGAGCTGGCGCTTGCCATGGAATGCCGCTGTTATCACGGCGGAAAGGGCAGAACGAAGATGAAGGAATTGAAGCTGCAGGCAAAGGACGTGGCGTTTTTGCTGGTGCTGGCGCTGTTTTTGGCAGTAGCCTTTTTGCCGGGAATTCCTTGCTCTGTTTTTGGTATAAACACCATGAATTTTGTATTCTGAACCGCCTGCATGCAGACGGAATGAACTGTTAACGGAAGTATCAAATGAAGTTTTTAGTAGAGCTGTCCTTTTTGGGCAGTGCATATCACGGTTGGCAGGTGCAAAAAAACGCCCCCAGCGTGCAAAACACCCTGCAGTGTGCGGTGCAAACACTGCTTGGTGCCCCCTGTAAGATCACGGGGTGCAGCAGGACCGATGCGGGTGTGCATGCCAGACAGTTTTTCTGCACGGTGGAAAGCGATGCCCTGGCGCATTTTCCTCCCGAGGCATTCCCTCGCGCCATTGCCCGCTATCTGCCCCCCGATCTTTCTGTATTATCGGCAAGACGGGTAGGGGAGGACTTTCATCCCCGCTACGATGCCCATGCCAAGGAGTATGAGTATCTGATTTACACGGGTCACTCTCCCGACCCCTTTCTTGCGGGCAGGGCTTGGATGCTGTGTGGGGAGCGCTTAGATACGGCGCGTATGAACGAGGGCGCGCAGACGCTGGTGGGTACCCATGATTTCACCTCCTTTTGTGCCGCGGGCGGCAAGGTGGTGGACAAAACACGCACCATTTATCACTGTACGGTCACGCAAAGCGGGGATCTTGTGACCCTGCGGGTGTGCGCAAACGGCTTTCTTTACAATATGGTGCGCATCATCACGGGAACGCTGATTGACTATCAGCGGGGCAGGGTCGGTGATCTTTCGGCGGTGCTGCAGGGATGTGATCGTGTATTGGCGGGCAGAACAGCTCCGCCTCAAGGGTTATATCTGAACAAGGTATATTATAGCGAGCAGGAGCGGCTCAAGGCGCGCTTTGTGCCCGACAACTAAATGAGAACAACGAAAACAAGCTTGCCGATCGGGTCGGCAAGTGCAGAAAGGAGGGGTCAGCTTGAAGAATCCACTGAAGGGAAAACTAAAGAATCCTTTTAAGAGGAAAAAACAGCAGGCAATGACGCCTGCAGAACCGAAAAAGCCTGCCAAGATCGCTGTATTGGGGCAGGGACGTCCCGGACGGCAGTATGGAGAAAAAAAGGCGTTTGAGCCCGATCCCTATTATGCGAAGCTTTCGCGCATCAGCCGTTTTTGGCGCTATATCATCACCTTCTGCCTGCTGATCTTTGCGGTGGGTATGACCTTCCTTTTCAGCGATGAGATCACTGCCGAAAACTTCGGATTGCTTTTGCGCAACGTGTCCTTTAGCTTTCCGGGGGAAAACGTGGAATTTACCACGGTGCGCTACGATGCCGATCTGGAAATGGATTATGCGGCGTATAAGGAATACTTTGCCGTAGCCACTACCACGGGCGTGCGCCTTTACGACCATCGGGGCAATATTGCACTGGATGAGAAGCTGAGCATGACCGATCCCACCCTTGACGCAGGGGAGAGGTATCTGTTGGCATACGATTGCGACGGATATAATTATGCCATCTGCAACAGTATTTCCCTGCTTTATTCGGGCAAAGAGGACTACCCTATTTACTGTGCCGATATGAGCGATGAGGGCAGCTATCTTTTGGTGAGCATGTCTTCAAGCTACAGAAGCCATATTAAGGTCTATAACCGGAATTTCAAGCAAACAAGATCTTTAACGGTGGACCGCTACCCCTTAAGTGCCAAGCTGTGCGATGGCGGACAGACCATGCTGTATGTGTCCTATACCGTATCGGCAACGGGTATGCTGCAGGGATATGTGAATCTTTACGATCTTTCAAGCAAGACACATCTTCTTTTCGAGAAAACTTATGAGAGCCTGCCCCTTCACGCGGTGGTCTTTGAGGACGGCGCGGCGGTGGTTTTCAGAGAGGGCATCCGCTTTTACAACCGCTTTGGTGAGTATGCCTTCCTGTCCTTTGAGGGAAAAACACCGGTTTATTGCGGTTCAAGCGATGAGGTTTTGGCGCTGAGCTTTGCAAGTGCAAGCGTTGGGGGCGCGCAGGAGATTCGGTTTTACGACTGCAGGAAGGGCACGCTGATTGCTGACCGTTCCTATGAGGGGCGCGTGGGCATGATCTCTGTGATGGGCAGATACGTCTGCTTGTCAGACGATGTGAAAACGGTGATTGTAGACACTGCGAGCGGCAAGGAACAGCGCTATGAAGGCGCACTGCCCGAAAAATTTGTGTGCTCGCCCGACGGCACATTGTTTGTTTGCTATGGCAACAAGGCTGAGAATATTGCTCAGCTTCAAACCAAAGAATATGAAGAGCAGACTGCGTCCGGGGAAGATGCCTGAGCGTGGCTGCGGATACGATAGAATTTGGAAGAAAGGAATGAGATAGATGAATTTGAAGGTATGTGCAAGATGCAAGAAGCGTCCTGCTGTGATCTTTATTACCCGAATGGAGCAAAACGAAACGATCAATGAGGGTATTTGCTTAAAATGTGCCAAGGAGCTGGGTTTAAAGCCGGTGGACGACATTATGGAAAAAATGGGTCTGACCGATGAGGATATCGAGCGTATGGACATGGAAATGACCGAGATGTTGGAATCGGGCGATCTGATGCTTCCCGAGGAGGGGGAGGATCAGAGCAGTCATACGCCTCCCATTGATTTTAGAAAGCTGTTTGGAGGTCTGCCCGTGCAAAACAGCTCCTCATCCTCCTCTTCCGACGGAAGAAAAGAGGAAAAGGGGAAGAACAAGAAAAAGAAGGAAGACAAAAACAGACAGTACCTCTCCCTTTACTGCAGAGACTTGACCGACAAGGCAAGAAAAGGGGAGCTTGGCAAGGTGATCGGAAGAGAGCGGGAGTTTGCACGCCTTGTGGAGATCCTTTGCCGTCACCAAAAGAACAATCCCTGTCTCATCGGCGAGCCCGGTGTGGGTAAGACTGCCATTGCAGAGGCACTTGCCCAACGGATCGTTTCGGGCGAGGTTCCTTATAAATTGAAGAACAAGGAAGTGCATTTGGTGGATCTCACTGCCATTGTGGCAGGAACCCAGTTTCGCGGACAGTTTGAAGCCCGCATCAAGGGGCTCATTGAAGAGGTGCGTGCTCTTGGAAACGTGATCTTGGTCATTGACGAGGTGCACAGCATTGTGGGCGCGGGAGATGCCGAGGGCGGTATGAACGCGGCGAACATCTTAAAGCCCGCGCTGTCAAGAGGTGAGATCCAGGTGATCGGCGCCACCACCCTTGCCGAATACAGAAAGTATATCGAAAAGGACGCGGCGCTGGAGCGGCGCTTCCAGCCCATCATCGTGGAGGAGCCCAGTATTGATGCCACGGTGAAGATCCTCTGCGGCATCAAGCAGCGCTACGAGGACTTCCACAGAATTACCGTGCCCGATGAAATCCTTCGGAGAGCCACCGTTCTTTCCGAGCGGTATATCACCGATCGGTATCTGCCCGATAAGGCGATCGACTTGCTGGATGAGGCGGGCGCATATCTTTCCATCAACTCTCCCTGCTTAAAGGAGCTGACCGAGGCAGAGGAGCAGATGGCAACGCTGATTAAAGAGCAGGAGGAGCTGGAGGGTGCAGAGCCTGAAAACGACGAAGCAACTGCCGAGAAGTACAGAGCCCTTGCCGAAAACAAGCAAAAGCAGTTGGCTACCGAAGAGAGCCTTGCCCGTCTGCGTGCAGAGCAGAAAAAGGTGATCCTCACTACCGAGGAGCTTGCACGGGTGATTGAGGTGTGGACGGGAATTCCCGCCTCCAGCATTACCGAGTTAGAATATGAGAAGATCGACCGCCTGGGTGCACGCATTAAGGAGCGCATCGTAGGTCAAGAGGAAGCGGTAGACGCGGTGGTGAGAGCCATCAAGAGAAGTCGTGCGGGCATTTCCTATAAAAAGAAGCCGGTGTCCTTCATTTTTGCAGGTCCCACCGGTGTGGGTAAAACGGAGCTGGTGAAAACGCTGGCAGACCAGTTATTTGATTCGCCCGAAACGCTCATCCGTCTGGATATGACCGAGTTTATGGAAAAGCACTCCGTTTCCAGAATTATCGGAGCACCTCCCGGATACGTGGGATACGACGACGCGGGTCAGCTTACCGAAAAGATCAGAAGAAAGCCCTATTCGGTGGTGCTCTTTGACGAGATCGAAAAGGCACATCCCGACGTGCTCAATATTCTTCTGCAGATCTTGGACGACGGCAGAGTGACCGATGCCCAGGGCAGACAAGTGAACTTTGAAAATACGGTGATCGTGATGACCACCAATGCAGGTGCGTCCCTTGCTTCGGGTACCGCGGGCTTTGGAAAAACGACCAACGAGCAGTCTGCTGACAAGACCCAGCGGGCACTGGAACAGTTCTTACGCCCCGAGTTTTTAAACCGCGTGGACGAGATCATCACCTTCCGACAGCTAAACGAGCAGGATTTTGCATCTATTGCGAAGATCATGCTGAATCAGCTTGCCGAGGTGCTTTCCGATCGGGGAATTACTTTAAACTACACCGAGTCTGCCGCGCAGTATGTGGCAAAGAACTCCTATTCCGTGAAGTACGGTGCGCGGAATATGAGAAGATATATTCAAAAGAACGTGGAGGACGAGATCGCCTCCAAGATCATCGGCTCCTATGCAAAGCAGATCACAGCCATTCATCTTGATGAGCAAGACGGCGCGCTGCAGATCGTTTGTCTTTAAGAAACCATCCGCATCGTGAAGAGGAAGGAGGGATAGAGTGAGACACAGATGGCATGAATCCTCTGCCGCGGAGGTGTTGCGGATCTTGGAAAGCGACCCCTACAAGGGGTTATCGGGAAAAGAAGCCTTTCGCAGACGCAAGGATGATGGAAAAAACACCATTTATCCGGTGATCAAAGCGCCCGTGCGCAGTTATCTTATACAGGTGCTCTCTGATCTAACTGCCATTTTACTCTTGGCGGCGGCTCTGCTTGCGCTGATCTTTAACCGAGACATGAGTGCGCTGGCAATGCTGGTGCTTCTCGTTGCCAACTATGCCATTTCCATCTTTTCCTATATAAAGGCACAGCGGGTGTTGGAGGACCTGGGCAGCCGTTCGCTGCCCACGGCAAAGGTCATCCGCTCGGGGCGCCTGCTGGTGATCTCCCAGGAGGATGTGGTGCAGGGCGATATCATCCTGCTCACCTCGGGAGACGTGGTGCCCTGCGATGCAAGACTTCTTGAGTGTGACGGCTTGCGGGTGATGGAAAACAATTTGGTGAAAACAGAAAAAGCATCCCTGAAGGACGCTTCCTATCTGCGTGCGGGTTCTGCCCCCGGAGGTTCCTCGCCCAATATGGTGTACGCCTCCACGGTGGTGCTTGACGGCACGGCGCGGGCGGTGGCGGTGGAGACAGGTCCTGATACCATGGTGTGCAGGCTTTCCAAAAACAGACCCATTGCCGCTTGCCATCAGTTGGATCTGATCAAGGATCTAAAAAGGCTGAGCCACATGCTGGGCGTCCTGATGCTTCTTCCTGTGTTTATCACTGCTTTTGTAAGAGTTTTAGAGGGAGAGCGGCTTATCGAGTCGTTTCTGCTGAGCCTTTCGGTGGCGGTGGCGTCGATGCCTGAGCTGTATACTGCTTTTGCTTATGTGATCGTGGCTTGTGGTATGTATGCCGTGCTAAAGGATCACAAGAAAAAGGGTGCGTTTATCAAGAACCCGCCGGCACTCCCCCGTCTTTCAAAGCTGGACGTGGTGCTCGTTCCTTTGGAATCTCTGCTGTGCGAGCAGATGTCCAGAGTGGCAGAGATCTTTGAAGGAAGCAGTGTGGTGGACCTTGGTACGCAACAGCTCGGAAAGGAAGGGGAGCGGGTACTGCGGTATGCGCTGATCTCTACCGGTCTTTACGGCACGGAGCAGTTGGCGCTCAAGCATCAAAACAGCGAAAATATTTATACAAGACAACAGGAAACGATCCTGCAGGCGGGTGAGCAGTACGATCTTTACAGCAAACGCCTGGAGGAGGAGTATCCTATTTTGGAGCACCTGGATGCGGGTGAAAAGGGGAGCCTTTTTGAAACCACCCTGGTGCACTATAAGGGCGGTTACGTGGTGGTGCTTCGCGGAGAGGCAAAAAGCATTTTGAACCGCTGTACGGGATATTATAAAGAAGGAAGAGTTTTGCCCTTGGACGCAGGGGCAAGAGGAGAGCTGTTGGCTCTGGCGGGAGAGTTTTCCAGAAACAACCGCCAACCCGTGGCGATTGCCACGAAGAATCACCGCTACAACAATTTGCAACGAATCGTGGAAGCGCAGAGCGATCTGATCTTCGAAGGCTTTGTTGCCATTGAAAAGCCCTTTTTGCCCGAGGCGGCAAAGGAGGTTTTGCGCTTAAAAAACGCAGGCGTGAAGGTGGCGGTCTATTGTGCGGGTGAAGCGGAAGAAAACCGCCACTATGCAAGAGCGCTGGGCATCGCCAAGGATGAAGGGCAGATTGTCAGATATTCACAGCTTGACGAAATGAGCGAGGAGATCTTTAAGATCAAACTGAAAAATTATACCCTTTTTGAAGGGTTTGACGGCAATGCACTGCGCTATGCGGTGAAGCTGTTAAAGGAAGAATACCACTGCACGGTGGGGGTGTTAGGCAGGGAGCTTTCTCTTATTTCGGCAATGTACGAGGCGGACGCCTCCTTTGCCGAGGAGGAGGGGCGGCAGCTGACCGGTGAGAAAAAGCGAGACAGCGCTGCAGTGGACCCGGTGTTTGCAAGAAAGGGAAGTGATACCGGGCGGGTAGGCTGTCAAGCACTGACCCATCTTTCCGACGTGATCATTCCGCCCCCTTCCTCAAACGGGGAGGGCGGGATCAACGGTGTGGCGCGGGCGATCCGCTTTGCACGCTTCATTTACCGCAATGTTCGCCTATTGCTCTTTTACCTCTCCTTTACAGGGGTGATCCGCTTGATGCTGTTGCTCTTTTCCATGGGCGATACATCCTATCTGCTTCCCGTTCACGCCCTGCTTTCGGGGCTGATCGTGGACCTGGGGGCGGTGATGGTCATTGCCTTTGAAAAACCGGGCAAGCGTTACGTGCCCTTTTATGAGACGATCGCGCCCAAGCGCGCGGCGGGCTATCTGCGGCAGATCATTCCGGGTGCGGGGATCGGTGCGGCGCTTTGCGGCGTAACGGTGCTGATATCCAATATCTTGATGTACAATCGGCTTCTTTCGCAAGAGACGCTGAGCGCGTTCGTTTTTGTGATCCTGGTACTGTTTCAGTTCTCGGTACTCACCCTTCTGCTCAAAAGCGATGAGCCGGCAGGTGCGGGACTGCACTTGGGGCGGGCTTATCTGCTGTATGCCCTCTTGACGGTTGCTTTTTTGGCGGTGTTCACACTGGTTCCCCTGCTCACCAAAGCCTCCACAGACTTTGTGGGCTGGCTGCCTCTTCTTTTGGCGGCGGCAGTTCCGCTGTTCTTCTTGATCGTAACGGCACTGCTTCGTTCTCTGATCGGGAAGGCGGCAAAGTCAAGAAAAAAGACATAACGGCAGCTTTATAAAACAAATACTGCGTGAGTGACTTGTGATCAAGTACACTCACGCAGTGCTTTTTTTATAAAATTACTTATTCAAAATGAAGGCAACGATCACGGCGATCCCTGCAACGGCACCGATGATCAGCGGGATGAGCATCCGCTTTCCGTGCATTTTGGGGATCTTAAAGCCCTTAAACAGGAATCCGAATGCAAAGAAGAACAATTCCACGCAGTAGAAAATGAAGTAACCAAGATCCAGACTTGCCTCGGGCATCATCGACTTGGCGATGCCGTAAACCGCGAAGAAGAAGGGAATGACCACGGCAGTGGTGGTGACGGGGATACCGTTATAGGACTTGCGTACCCCTTTTTCGGTTTTTTGGCGGTTTTCCTCGGTAACGTTGAAATATGCCAAGCGGATGAGTCCTGCAAGCACGTAAATTGCCGCCAGGGGGTAAAACCACTTTACGCTTACATCGGGCAGGACTGACTTTTGCAGACAGAGCATCACGGTGGCGGGCAGAACACAGAAGCAGATCAGATCGGACAGCGAGTCAATCTGAATACCAAAGCGCTTCATATCGTCGGTGCGGTCCTTTTTGGTGGATGCCACCTTGCCGTCAAAGAGATCAAAAAAGCCTGCCAAACATAAACAAACGATCGCCGCCGTTTCGTGTCCCTCAGCGGCAAAGCCAATGCCAAATACGCCGCATATCAGCCCTAAGTAGGTAAGCCAAGTGGTGTAATTGTAAAAACCTAACATTTCAATTTGCCTTTCAAACTATATTGTAATCATATATTCAGTATAACACTTTTTTGTGGGAAATGCAATAGAAAACCGCAATTTTATAAAAACATCTTTTTCAAAAAAGAACGGTGCGCCATGCTCTTGCGGGCAAGAGCGTGGCGCACTGCTGTAAAGCACTTATTTTGCTTCGGAAACGGGGGGTCTGCGCACAGCCTTGGGCTTGGCGTTTGCTTGCTCTGCCCGTTTTTTCTTGTCCTCGGGAAGACGTGCTTCCAGATAGTCGGAGCAGGCGCGGATGGCGTCGCTGACTCTTGCAAACTCCTTTTCGTTGAAATGCTTGCGGCGGTTAAACGCTTCCACATAGTCAAACAGGGTACCGATGGTCAAGCATTCGGGATAATCGGTGGTGAAATCCACCAAGTCTGCCGAAAAGACCACTGCACGGGTCACCGAAGGATTGAGAACGTTCTCGGAAACCATCAACTTTTCTGCTACGGTTGCAAAAAAGGACATGGCATCAAAGGGGTTGTTTTTCTGCAGTGTAACGGTTTCTTTTTGGGCATTGATAAACCGATGGCGCCAAGCGCCGATCTTGGGGTTGTCATAGGTGCCGATTTCGGAAAATACCGTCAGAAGCAGTACACCGCCCTTGCTGATGTAAACCACATCGCAGGCACTTTTGATGTTTTCCTTGGTGGCTTCGTCCTTCAAAAAGTAGACGTTTTTAAAGACTGTCGCTTCGGGGAACCGCTCGGCAAGCAGGTCGCAAACGTGTCCCGCGCCTCTGTTTTTGCCCTCGCGCAGCTTGTTGATGGAAAGAATTCTGATGATCTCTCTGATGAGAAAAAACACCACGATGCATCCCGCGATGCAGAGAAAAATAACGAAATAAACGGAGGTAAAAAACTTCATTTCTTATTTTGCAAGACCTTCGAGGTATTTTGCTACGTCGCCAACGGTGACGAAATTGCGAATGGAGCTGTCGTCGATCTCGATATCAAACTCCTCCTCGCAGTAGAGAACCAGGTCAGCCAGCTCCAAAGAGTTGATGCCCAGATCGTTTACCAGCTCAGCCTCGGGGGTGATCTCCTTTTCATCAATTTGAAGATTGGTGACAAGTACGTTTTTAATGCGGTCAAACATGCTCATTTTAGTGTTCCTCTTTTCATGAATTATATTTATGGGGGGTGCTATGAAATTCAAATTTTTTAAAAAGATCAGATCTTGTGTCTCTTGATCTTACGGCTGGTGGTTTTTTCAAACTCGGTTTTACGAATCTCAAGACCGCGCATCTGCTTGTACTGGGGCAGGGTACGGTTCACGTTGTTTAACTCTTCCCTGATGGCGTTTTCGATCTCTTCCTCGCTCTTTCCTTCAAGCAAAGGATAGTTGGGGTAGATCACGGCAGTGATGGTCACTTCGCCGTCCTTTTCTCTGCCCACAACGGCGTATTCCGCAAACAGCTCTCTTCCTGCCATGTGCTCTTCCAGCTCTTCGGGATAGATATTCTTGCCGTTGCTTAAAATGATAATATTCTTCTTTCTTCCCGTGATGTAGATGTAGCCGTCCTTGTCCAGATATCCGATGTCACCGGTGCGGAAGAACCCGTCCTCGGTGAATACGGCATCGGTCGCGTCCTTGTTTTCAAAGTATCCAAGCATCACGTTGGGACCCTTTGCAAGGATCTCACCGGTGGGATCCTGGGGCTTTTCTTTGTCGATCTTCACGGTTACGCCCTTTGCCGCAGGACCAACGGAACCCACCTTGTTTTTGTTGATGGGGTTGGCGGCAAGCAGGGGCGAGCATTCGGTAATGCCGTAACCCTCCTGGATCTCAATGCCGATGGCCCTGAAATCGCGGATGCATTGGGGATTGAGCTTGGCGCCGCCGCAAACGATTGCCTCCAAGCGTCCGCCGTAACTTTCGTGGATCTGACCGAAGAACTT
>JAFTMP010000197.1 GCA_017452335.1 Clostridia bacterium | reverse complement strand
TATGATAGGAGTAAGATCTGTATACTCACCACGTACGAGGGGATCACGTGAGAAGCGCTTTACGATCTGATTTATGAGCGGTGGATCGTGTGCGAGATGGCAGGCTACAATGTCATTCTTTCCATGACGGGCGCGGGAGATAGTGAAGAACGGCTTAACATATTGGTGGATGCCCTGCTTGCGGTGGATAAACAGCTGTCATACGGTAAGCTTGCGCCCCTTCCGACGTATTCATATAGTCCCCGCATGGTCCTGCTTCCTTTTGAGGCGTTTGCAAAGGAGCGGCATCGCTGTGCATTTGTGTCATCCGCGGGGCGGATTTCGGGAAAAATGGTCTATCTGTATCCTCCGGGCATCCCTTTGGTGCTTCCCGGAGAGGAAGTGAGCAGGGAGCTCATTGACTATGTGGGAGAGCTTCAAAAAGCAGGGCTTTTTGTTACGGGGGCTGACGATACCTTTGAGGTGCTGGAGGTATAGAGACTTTTTTTGTTGAATTTTTATAAAACCATTGACTTTTGAAGAGAAACGATTTATAATGTGAGTAATGTTTTAGCAAAGGAGAATTTATCATGAAAAGAATTCAGACCCTGAACACCAGAGATCTTGCCAAGAGCGTAAAGAACGGTGGTTGCGGCGAATGCCAGACCTCTTGCCAGTCCGCTTGCAAAACTTCTTGCGGTGTAGCAAATCAGGCTTGCGAGAACAAGGACGCAAATAAATAATCGTCCGTGAAATATCGCTTGTTCACCTGTTGGGCAAGCGTTATTTTTTTGAATAATACAGCCTGTTTTGCAGTTTGCGCAGTGTTGCTGTGCCTGCAGACAGGCTTTAAAAAATCCAAGGGACAAGGAAGGCTTTTATAAAGAAAAGCCATGGTTTTGAATTATGATTCATCAGTATAAATTAAATGGATTTAACATTGTGCTGGACGTTTTCAGCGGCTCGGTACATATAGTGGACGAGGTGGCATACGATCTGATCGCGGCGCTGGACGGGGGGGAAGTGCCTGCGGATGCCTGCGCGAGAATTGCGGCACACTATGGTCTTCCTAAAGAAGAGCTGGAGGACTGCCTTTCGGATATCGAGGAGCTGAAGAGCGCCGGAAAACTGTTTACCAATGACCCTTACGCCAACTACGCGTTTGATTTTAAAAACAGACACGCTACCATCAAGGCGCTTTGCCTGCACGTGGCGCACACCTGCAACCTTAACTGTGAGTATTGCTTTGCGGGGCAGGGCAAATTCCACGGTCAAAGTGCGCTGATGTCTTACGAGGTGGGTAAACGGGCGCTGGACTTTTTAATTGAACATTCGGGTACGCATAAGAATCTGGAGGTAGACTTCTTTGGCGGAGAACCGCTGATGAATTGGGAGGTCGTCAAGCAGTTGGTGCTCTATGCAAGGAGCATTGAAAAGGATGCGGGCAAGAACTTCCGTTTTACTTTGACCACCAACGGGGTAGGCATCAATGAGGACGTCATTGACTTCTGCAACAAGGAAATGTACAATGTGGTGCTCAGTCTTGACGGAAGAAAGGAGATCCATGACTCCAAGCGCGTGGATCTGCAAGGACGGGGAAGCTATGATGTGATCCTGCCTAAGTTTAAAAAGCTGGTAGAGAGCCGCGGCGGAAGGGGATACTACATGCGCGGAACCTTTACCCACGCCAACCCCGATTTCACCAATGACATTTTTCACATGGCAGACCTGGGCTTTACCGAGTTGAGCATGGAGCCTGTGGTGTGCGATCCTTCCATGCCTTATGCACTTACCGATGCCGATTTGCCTACGCTTTTCAGACAGTATGAGATTTTAGCCGAAGAAATGCTGAAGAGAAAGCAGGAAGGCAGACCCTTCACCTTCTATCATTACATGCTGGATCTGGCACACGGTCCCTGCATTTACAAGCGCATTTCTGGATGCGGATCGGGTACAGAATATTTTGCAGTAACACCTACAGGTGACCTTTACCCCTGCCATCAGTTCGTCGGGGAAGAGGAATACAAGATGGGTGATATTTGGCAGGGTGTGACCAATACCGAAAAGGCAAATGAGTTCAAGCACTGCAATGTTTACGCTAAAAAGGAGTGCGACGACTGCTGGGCAAAGCTTTACTGCTCGGGCGGTTGTGCGGCAAATGCCTACCATGCGACGGGCTCGGTCACGGGTGCGTACGAGTATGGTTGCAAGCTCTTCAAAAAGCGTATCGAATGTGCCATCATGCTGAAGGCTGCCGAGAGTGCTCTTGAAGACTGATACTTGAAAACCCGGAAAAAGTTTTTCTTTCATAAAAGTGCTATAATAAACGCACCGCTGATTTGCATCGGCGGTGCGTTTTGTGTGCAACGGGCATATTCATGGGGTGTGGGTTTGTTGCGTAGGTTTACTTAAACATATAGATAAAAAACAGTTTTCCGGTGTATTGATCGTATTCTTTCATGCTTAAAATTTCGGTTTTTTCGCCTATTTTTTCAAGAAGCAGCTTCGCGGCAGGAGATTTCCAATTCTTTCTGGGGGAGCAGAAAATAAACTCCTTTCCATCAACAATGCACTGGAGCCAAAGTTGTCCGCTTCCAATACCGAACTCCGCTCTTTGAAAAGAAGAAAACGGGATTTCTTTGTTGAATACCTTAAGCTTATCATTTGTACAAACCAAACGGTCGTCCTTAATCTCTGTCATATATGCAGTAAAGGAAGTAACCGTAGGAAGAATATCGGCACCTCTTGCGAGAGACATAAGAAAAACCCTATTCTCATCTAAATTATTCTGCTGGCAATATTGTTTTAACGTCATGGTTGCATCTCCTTTTTGTTTGAATTATTCGGTAAATATACTATCACATCGTTCCGTACTATTATATCATATTCTCATATAATGTCAAGTAGTGGAATGAGCCCTTTAAAGTGACGCTCTATGCGACGTTTTTTGCGTATTTTATCTGTTTTATGAGAAAAAGTATTGAAATAATGCACTGTATCATGTATAATAATTGTGGGTATAAAGAACATACTTAAAATATAAAAGGGGGTTGCGCGATGAATAGCTTAAAAAAATATTTGGCAGAAATGATCGGTACGTTTGTATTGGTGGTTTTCGGATGCGGAACGGCTTGTCTTGTAGGCTGTGATGCGGCAAATGGCAGCGGTTATATTCTTACAGCACTGGCGTTTGGATTGGTCATTGTAGCAATGGCATACAGTATTGGGAATATTTCGGGCTGTCACATCAATCCGGCGGTTTCCTTGGGTGTATGGTTGACAGGCGGAATGAAATTGGTCGATTTTATCGGATACGTGGTGGCGCAGTGCATCGGAGCCATCACGGGCGGAGCTTTTCTGGTACTTGTATTTAACGGAAAGGAAGGCGAAGCGCTGTACGATCAGACAGGTGGACTTGGTTCAAACGGACTTGCAGGAGTGGGTGATTCTTGGCTGATCGGTCTAATCGTAGAGGTGGTATTGACCTTTGTTTTTGTGTTGGCGATCCTCGGTGTGACCAGTAAAGCGCAAAACGGACGGGTTGCGGGGATCGTGATCGGCTTGACATTGACGTTGGTGCATATCCTGGGCATTGGATTAACAGGCACGTCGGTCAACCCTG
>JAFTMP010000196.1 GCA_017452335.1 Clostridia bacterium | reverse complement strand
CGGTCATATCATGAAGGACTAGATCGGTTCTTACGGCAGAGGCGAATAAAAAGCTCTTTGCAAAAGCATCAAAAGTCATCCGTTTTTAAAGCGGATGACTTTTTTTACGCTCGGTGCATAAAAGCACCCTATTTGTTCATCAAAAATGAACAAAAAAAACGATAATTGAAAAATCATCTTGACTTTTCCGGCTATTGATGATACAATATCATCAATAGAAAGCATAGGAGGTAAAATGCTTTATGAAAAAAACTAAAATTTTGTCGCTCATTATGGTATTGGCTCTTTGCCTTTCCGCAATGGCAGCACTCTCCATCGGCTCTTCTGCTACCAACGTAAACGTAGCTGAAGGCAAGACCGTAAACGCAGGTAACGGTCAGACACCCACCGGACTTACCGACGGCAGCACCGCAGGTTACTTTGACCTTGGTCACTGGGCGGCCGAAAATGAAGGCACCCCTTACGGTCTTGAAGGCACCTGCTACGTTGAGATCGACCTGGGCGAAAACACCGAGATCGGCGCGATCAACGTTGTAAACCTGGTAGACTCCGGCCGTATCTACAAGTGGGAAGCTTACGCTACCACCGACAACACCGCTGACGTCTCCACCTGGACCAAGATCGGCGAAAAGACCAACGATGACGTTTCCACCGCTAAGGGAACCACCGTTACCTTCGAAAAAATGACCGCTCGTTACGTTAGAGTATACGGTACTTACCACAACCAGAACGTTGGTTACCATATCAACGAAGTATTCATTTATGACGAGTACCAGGAAAAGGAACTCACTTGGCCCGACACCATGACCGTTTCCCCTGCATTCGTAGGCGGCACCGGTCTTGAGAACTGGAGAGGCGCCAACGTTCTGATCTTCACAGCCTCTACGTACAACGAAGATCTGGCTACCATTGGTGCAAAGATCACCGAAGGCACCTACTCCGTGAAGTACGTTGTAAAGGACGAGACCACCGGTGACGTTTACACCATCAGCAAGTATGCATTTGACCACGATGATAAGGCTTGCTGGGCAGACGCAAACGGTAAGAACGCTTGGGGAAACTTCGAAATTGATACCCTCAACAACCTCTTCAGACTGGTTGCAAGCGACTATCAGATTCCTTTGACCGCAGACCACACCTACTCCATCACCGGTGAGATCACCGAAAACGGCGCTGTGAAGTACAACATCGTAATGGCTGAAGGCAAGGTATTCTCCGCTCTGGCAGCAAACCTTGGAAAAGCTGACCAGGCTCCTGCAGAAGGATATGAAGCTCCTCACTACTACGACGAGATCGCTCCCGTTGATCCTCCCGTAGTTGATCCCGATGTTCCTGTTGATCCTCCCGTGGTTGATCCCGATCCCGACATCCCCGTTGCAGGCGACGCTACCGCTCTGATCGCAGTTTTGGCAGTTGTTGCACTCTTCGGCGCAGCAGTTGTTTCCAAGAAGGTTTTCGTTAAGTAATTCCCTTCCTTAAACGAAAAATGCATCATAAAAGCCCTCGGCTCACGCCGAGGGCTTTTTGTTGTTTGCTATAGCCATTTGCCTAATGCCGCTTTCACGGTTATTTATCGCCCTTATACTTCTTAATGAGCGCCTTGGTTTCGGCAAGAAGCTGGCGATCCTTTGGAGAAACAGGCTCCAGCGGGTCTAATCCCAACAGATAGGCGGGATCTAACTTTAAGATCTGACAGATTCGCCGCAGCTGCTCCATGCTGGGCTCCTGCACGCCCCGCTCGATCTTGGAATAGTTGGATTGATTCATTGGAATTTGCGCCGCTACATCACTTTGAAAGAGGTCTTGATCCTCGCGGGCATTCCTAATTTTTTCACCAATGTTCACAATACACCTCCAACGCACCAATTATAGGTGTATTATAACATTTTCATCCAATGCTATTGACAAATAGTTTAAAATGCACTATAATATATTAAATTTAGTTTCTTAGAGAATTCGCAAACGATTCCTGTAGCATTTTTTAGCGACATACATCTTCACTCATATCAAAGATCTCTTCAAAGGAAACCTCCAGGACCTTTTTCATCTTCAAGATCTCATCGGGATAAAGATGCCGCTGCCCTGCCTCGATCTTTGCAAGGGCACTGCGCGTCAAGTCACATCCCTCCAATTGCAGCTTGGTGGAAAGCAGCTCTTGGGTCAGTCCCGCCCGCTCTCGCAGGGTTCTGATATTTTTGCCAATACGTTTTTCGATCTGTTTGTTCATAAACTCCCCCACAGATGTTTTTGTGCTTAAATACGCACAAACGCTTGACAATATTATATTATTGTGCTATTATTTCTTTGCACCTATATAAGTGCAAAAGCATCTTTTAATAATTTTTACACCAACCTATTGGCACATTCCCCTTTTTCGTGCAAGTCCTTTATATTTTGGGTGGTGATCCTTGCGATATTGGAAAGCGCCTCTTCGGTGAGGAACGCTTGATGGGAGCTGACCAGCACGTTTGGCATGGAAATGAGCCGTGCCAAGGTATCGTCGTCTAAGATATGCCCGGAATTGTCCTCGAAAAACAGGTCGGTCTCCTCCTCGTATACATCCAAGCACGCCGCGCCGATCTTGCGCTCCTTAATCCCCTCCAACAGCGCGCCGGCATCCACCAGCGCCCCGCGGGAGGTGTTGACGATCACCACCCCTTTTTTGAGCTGATCAATGGCGGCTTTATCTAGCATGTGATAGCTTTGCGCCGTGAGGGGGCAGTGAAAAGAAATAATATCACTTCTTGCATAAAGCTCTGCAAGCGGCAGATACTCCGCCTGTACCTCCTTGCTCGGGTACGGGTCGTAAGCCAGCACATGCATGCCAAAGCCCTTGCAGATGTCAATAAACACCCGCCCGATCTTGCCCGTGCCGATCACCCCCACCGTTTTGCCGTGCAGATCAAAGCCAACCAGACCATTTAAGCTGAAATTAAAGTCTCTTGTGCGATTATACGCCTTGTGCAAACGCCGAATGGAAGTAAGGAGCATCGCCATGGTGTGCTCTGCCACCGCGTAGGGCGAGTAGGCAGGCACGTGCACCACCGCAATGCGCCCCCGCGCACGCTCCAAATCCACGTTGTTATACCCTGCACAGCGCAGGGCAATGCCCCGCACGCCCAAAGATTCCAGTGCGTCGATCACATCTGCGCCGACGCGGTCGTTGACAAAGACACAAACATAGTCCGTCCCTCTTGCCAGCTCCACCGTTTCTTTGCTGAGATTGGTCTTAAAATAACGGATGTTGATGCCTGCCCCTTCCCCATACTGCTCAAAATACGGAATCTCGTAGTCCTTTGCGTCAAAAAATGCAATGTTCATAAGTTCCCCCTTCTTTATGCTTTTTATAGTATTCCCCCGTACACCCCCTGCTATTCTGCGCTTTGCATACGCATCTTTATCCGAATTCCATTGAAATGCAAACTATTACATAAAGTTAGATATTGAAACCAAAATTCTTTACATTTTGTATAAAAATTCATCTTATTGTATAAATATTTATCTTTTGCTATTCGATCAGCCAAATTTCAATTGTTTTTGCCCTCTTTCTTGGTTATTCTGAACGATTTACTTTCCCTGCCTCCTGTGATAAAATATTCACAAGTTCTCATTTCATTTCAAGGAGGCATCAATGGTCATTCCATCGTTTCATGGCGAGCATACCGAGCTGTTGCTTTGCCACAAGCAAACGCACCTTTCCTACCGTTTAACCAGCCATCCCCTTTCCTCTTGCGACTTCCCTTCCTGTACATCCTTCAGCCTGCTTATAGACGATGAAGAGTCTTGCGCGCTGCTGGAGGATCTGACCGTAAACGAACACGATGCGCGTCTGATCACCCGGCTGTTTTACAAGGAGCGCGTGTTGCCCGAGCATGCCGACTGCATCGCTGAAGACCTGCTCACCGATCCTCTATTCATTTGTTGAGCTTCAAAGCAGTCAAGATTTTTTCACCAAAGGACCGCCAAAGCGGTCTTTTGGTGTTTTTTTATCATTTTATCTTTGTGCATCCATACGAAATTTCAAAAAGCACCGGCAAAAGTTTTGTGCATATTTTTTCACAAATTGTTGGTTTTGCTGAATATTTTTCCAATTATGCGCACACTTTCAAAAAGTTCGTTTCTAAACTTGACTTTCCCCCGTTCTCTTGGTACAATTCCATCAACATGATTAAAAAAACAAGGAGAACAGCCATGAAACACGAAGAACAAAGCGTACACGCACAACATAGAGAACGCCTGCGCACACTCATCCGCCACTGCCCCACCGATAAGATCCCGCCCCACATGATCTTAGAGTTTCTGCTCAGCTACGCCATTCCCCGCAGAGACACAACCCTCTTGCCCATCGGCTCATCAAGCACTTTGGAAGCATTTCTGCCGTGCTTGATGCAGATGTGGAGGAGTTGACCGAGATTGAGGGCGTGGGCGAACACACTGCCCTGCTGTTAAAGCTCATCCCCATGGTGCAGGAGCACTATGTGCAAAGCAAGTTAAAGCCCCGCACCGATTTCAGCTCTATCGGCAACGCGGCAAATTATTTTATGGATTATTACATCACCAAGAATAACGAGCAGGTCTGCGCCCTGCTTTTGGACAATTCCAACCGTTTGATCGCACCCGTACTGCTGCACGAGGGCACTGTCAATTCCACAGATGTCAACCCCCGCAAGATCGCCCGTATCGCCCTTGCACACAATGCCGCAGGCATCATCCTGGCACACAACCATCCTTTAGGGGATCCCACGCCCTCCGATGCCGACCTTTACACCACCAAACAGTTGATGCACGCCTTTGAAGCCATCGACTTGAATTTCCGCGCCCATCTGGTGGTGGCAGGCAATCGCTACAAGGATGCCGTGGATATTGTAAGAGAAAACCAAAAATATGCCGTAACCTACGTGGCGTTCCGCGCAAACAACCTGCCCGAGGAACTCATAGGCATGGAGGGACAGATCCTGCTGGACGAGCAGTGCAAGCGCATCCTTGCTCCAAGCAAAACAGCTAAAAAGCGCGAAAAAAAGACCAATCCTAAGACCGTAAAAGAAAACCGCCCGCGCAAAGCAAAGAATGAGGATTGATGCACGCAACCAAACGCAAACGGAGCTTCAAAAAAAGGAAAACGCCCTGCCCACAGGGCACAGTGAAGCGATCTCAAGGCTTATAATCTGCGATTTTCACCCTATTTTACCTTGAAGAATAGAAAAAATGCTTGACAAAACGGGGACGCTGTGCTATACTCTTCTTTGCCCGCACGCGGGCCATTAGCTCAGTTGGTTAGAGCTACCGGCTCATAACCGGTCGGTCCTGGGTTCGAGTCCCCGATGGCCCACCAATAAGAAAGTCCTCGTGATGAAACACGAGGGCTTTCTTATTGAATAGGTTAAATGGACCGAGCCCCGAGATTTTTTGCGCGAGCAAAAATTTCTCCGTGCAGTTTACTTAGAATTCAGAAAGCGCCAAAAGCAAAGATTATCAAACCAACCAAACAGCTTCTTTTGCATCGATCACTCTTGACTTTTTTTTCGTAGCATGATATAATCAACACGGACTGAAACATGCGTATATACTCATAATATGGTTGAGCGTCTCTACCAACCGCCGTAAATGGTTGACTACAGCATCATGGTCAATCATTTTTTCTTTGGAGGTGGTATTATGAGTTTTGACGTCATCATCATTGGAGCCGGACCGGGCGGGATTTTTTCTGCGTACGAGCTGGTTCAAAAAAATCCTAAATTAAAAGTAGCGGTTTTTGAGGCAGGACATGCCCTAAATAGGCGTAAATGTCCCATTGATGGAAAAAAGATCAAATCCTGCATCGGATGCAAAAGCTGTTCGATTATGAGCGGCTTTGGTGGAGCGGGTGCGTTCTCTGATGGAAAATATAACATTACAAATGACTTCGGCGGCACACTTTACGAATACATCGGCAAAGCACAGGCGCTGGATCTGATGCACTATATTGACGAGATCAACCTGTGTCACGGCGGACAGGGCACCAAGCTCTACTCCACCGCCGGGACTCGCTTCAAAACGATCTGCATTCAAAATGACCTACATTTGCTTGATGCATCGGTACGCCACTTGGGAACCGATATAAATTATATCGTTCTTGAAAACATCTATGCATACCTTAAAGACAAGGTGACTTTTTTCTTCGATACCCCTGTTTTGGACGTAAAGGCTCTTGAGCAGGGCTACGAGATCGTTTGCGAAAAGGAAACACATCATGGCCGATACTGCATCGTTTCCGTCGGGCGCAGCGGTAGTAAATGGATGGAAACAATATGCAAAAAGCTGGATATTCATACAAAATCCAATAGAGTTGACATCGGTGTACGCGTGGAGTTGCCCTCAAATGTCTTCGCCCATTTGACCAACGAGCTTTATGAAAGCAAAATCGTTTACCGTACCGAAAAATACGGTGATAAGGTGCGCACCTTCTGCATGAACCCCAAAGGTGCCGTTGTAAACGAAAACACCAACGGCATTATCACAGTAAACGGACATAGCTACGAGGATCCTGCAAAGCAGACCGAAAACACCAACTTCGCCCTGCTGGTGGCACAGCATTTTTCTGAACCATTCAAGGACTCTAACGGCTATGGGGAATCCATTGCAAAGCTTTCCAACATGCTTGGAGGCGGGGTCATCGTACAGCGCTTCGGTGACCTGATCGGAGGCAGACGCTCTACACCTGAACGTATCAGAGATGCCTTTATCACTCCAACGCTGAACGCAACGCCCGGAGATTTGAGTTTGGTCCTCCCTAAACGAATACTTGACGGCATTATCGAAATGATCTACGCACTGGATCACGTTGCGCCCGGAACTGCAAACGAAGACACATTGCTTTACGGCGTAGAGGTCAAATTCTACAATATGGAGGTAGAGGTTGACAGCAATCTGGAATCAAGATACCCTAATCTTTACATTATCGGAGACGGAAGCGGCATCACCCACTCCCTCTCCCACGCCTCGGCAAGCGGCGTTCACGTAGCCCGAAGCATTGTGCAGAAGACCCAATCGGTTCTTTGACGCTTCCGCTTTGTATCACTCAAAAAAACGTCTCAAACACAGAAATGCGTTTGAGACGTTTTTAATAACTCAATAAACTGCAAACATAGGTACCCTTTAATAAAATGTAGCCACCTTTTGCTCGGGTGCTTCGCACTCTTCCACCGAAATGGGGTAGAACACGGGACCCTTCTGGCGGTAGATCTTGCACTTTTCAATGGCAATGCGGGCGGTCATCTTGCGCCAATCATAGCTTTTCAGTTCTTCCGCTCCCTGCCAAACGGCGGCAAAGCCGCTGTAGGCAATGTCGGCTTCACAGCAGGTCATGATGTGTCTGCCGATCACGAACATATTCTTGGGAATCTGATCGTCCTTGGCAATGATGCCGGTGAAGCGCACCGTTTTGCCCTCGTACTTTTCAAAATCCTCGGAAATGTCTCTAAAAAACAGGGCGTAGTCCCGATCCTCGATCTCAATGATGTCGGCATTGATGTCAAAGGGCAGAGGGTCCTCTTGCTCGTCATACACGATGGAGCCGTCCCGATACTCATAAATGATCCCCGCACCTCTTGAAAGACCGCGCACCAGCTTGTGAAGCTGTTCGGTATCGCTGTCGGGGGTAACGCGGTTAAACACCGCCAGATCGCACGCCTGCAGCTTTTCTGCAACAAGCTGGCGCATGTTGGCGTTATAGTTGATGATGGTGGTGGCGTCGGCAAAAAACATGAGCTGGTAAATATCCCAGTTGGCAGGCATGGCTTCAAAAAAGTCTCCAAGCTGCCACATGCCGTTGTATTCCACGACCACCCGTTCTGCTCCCGAACGCAGTACTCTTGCGCGCAAGCGCTCCTCGGTAAGCTGCTCGGGATCGTCAAAGGTTTCCACCGTCACGTTTGCCATGTAGGGGGCATCGGGCTCGTACTCCTCAAGACCCTCCTCGCAAACGATCAAAAGGGTCTTTTCGCCCTCGTTAAATTTGGGATCAGCCAGCGATTCCTTGATGAATTTGGTCTTTCCCGATTCCAAAAAGCCGGTAAACAGATAGACCGGCAGATCCTGCTGTTCCTTTACGCTCATAGAAAGAATTCCTTTCCTGCTTTATTTTGTTTATACACCGAAAAGCGCCTTCAGCGCGTCTTCCTTCAGACCTGCGCCGATCACGCACAGCATCCCCACAGGGACGGGCGCGCCGTGTCTGAGATCCCCTTCACCGGGCACATAGTCAAAGTGGAAAAATCCGCCTGCCGCATCGGCAACAACACCCTTAGCGCGCAAAACCATACCGTATTTGTGCTCATCGCACAGGAATTCCAGGCATGCCTGCAGTTCTTCCTCGCTAAAGCGCTTTGCCGTCTCCACACCCCAGCTGACGAACACCTCGTCGGCATGGTGATGGTGATGATCGTGGCATCCGCAGGTGCATCCCTCACCGTGGTCATGGTGATGCTCATGGTGGTCATGGCATCCACAGTCGCAGTCATCGTCATGCTCATGGTGGTCATGGCATCCACAGTCGCAGTCATCGTCATGCTCATGATGATGCTCGTGCTCGTGCTCATGGTCATGGCAGTGGCACTCTTCATCGTGATCGTGATGGTGATCGTGATGGTGCTCGTGCTCATGATCGTGGCAGTGGCATTCTTCATCGTGATCATGATGGTGCTCATGCTCATGGTCATGGCAGTGGCATTCTTCATCGTGATCATGATGGTGCTCATGATGGTGGTGATGCTCATG
>JAFTMP010000195.1 GCA_017452335.1 Clostridia bacterium | reverse complement strand
CGCTTTTTCTCAATGTCGTCCTTGTAGTCATCTGCGGCATCTACCAGATAAAGCCATTTGCCCACACACATACCAAATCTCTCACAGGCAAAACGAAGAAGCTCCTCTTCAATGCCGAAAGAGGCGATCGCGGCAAGCATTCTTCCCGATTGCTCAGCCAACTCATCCGGTGAACAGTCTCCTTTTTTCTCGAGCAGTGCCAATTTTTCGAAGGCATCTTTCACATCCTCCTCGGGAAGCTTTGTGTGTGTTTTTGCTTTTTTTAAAGAAAACTGAATGTAGGGCAAAATCAATCGTGCACCAAAAGACTTCCAAAAGGATTCATCATCAATGTTGTCTTTGACTTTATAATAATTTAAAAGCGCAGCAGCGGCAGCACAGTAACGCAGTTGATCGTTTTCAAGGGCATAGTTGGGATCGGAAGAGCGGTGAAAAGCAACTCTTCGCTGTTTAAAAGTAGTCTCCGTACGCGTTACCTCAGCACGAAGCAAATAGAGAAAGACAAAATCATAAGAGAGCGTTAAAGAAGACAATAACCCTGTGCGCTTGCGCTGGGTCTTGCACAGTCCGCAATAAACTGCTTTATATAGAACAGACTCCTTCACCTTTAATTCTGAGATCAAAGGCTGAATATAACCAAACATGCGCAACGCCCCAATCTTAATTTGCTCAATCAAAATAAGTATACTATATTTTTGATAAAAAGTAAATAGTAAATTTGAAATTCAGCGTTAGTATACAATTATTTTTTTAACGGAAGGTGAACTACAGCGGAAAAAGAAGTGAAAAATGCGTAAATTGCATGGAATAGGAGAAAAAGGAGGAAAATTCATCTGTTAGATCCTTAAAAAGAAGCGCCTCTACTCTGGAATAACAGTCGTTTGTTAAAGAGGAGGTGAAGCTTTTACAGTGTAGAATACCGGCAAGGCAATCGTCAAACATCTGATCCGCAAGATCAGCAGAAAAGCGCAAGCGGGCACATTTTGGGGTAATGTATTCATGTGTTTTCTGACAAAGACGGAGGGTTTTATGACCGAGATCGGTAAAATCTTCCGGCAGGTGCTCCACTGAATAAATCTTACAAAGTCTCGGTATACGCAACAGAAGCAACTGACCGATAAATAGATTTTTGGCAAGCAAAGGGCACCACTTTTTCTTGTCAGCAGGAAAAAGGTCCAGCTTTTTTTGAAGTATGATCTTTCGCATGGCATCCTGTGCGCTATCAAGAAGCTGTTCCTCAGTGAACGTTCGTTCACTGCTCCTCATATATTCCAAAAGGTATTTTGCACAGGCAAGCTGGTTTTCACCGAGTTGAGAGAGCTGGGTAAAATAGTCCCAGTGTGAAAGTTTTTCGTTCATGAGAGTCCTCTTTGATCGCTGAGAGTAGTAACATTCACATATATATTGAAAAGATTTGAAGAACTATACCAAAATAAGAAAAGCGACCTTGATTTTTTTACTATTTTGTGGTATGATGTATCTGTGATTTTTTATACATACCGTAGGGGAAAAGAGGTGTTTTTAATGAATGAACTGAGAAACAAATCGGATATACTTTCTATGAATCTGCAGGAGCTTACCCGATTTGTTGAGGAATTGGGATTTCCCAAATTCCGCGCCAAACAGCTCTACGGTTGGATGCTGAAGGGGATCCCTTTGGAGCAGATGAACAACCTCCCTGCGTGCTTTGTAGAGTCGCTAAAGAGCAACGCGTTATACGCACTTCCTGCTGTAGAACAGAAGTGGGTATCTTCTCTTGACGGTACTGTAAAGTTTCTCTATAGGCTTCATGACGGGCAGTTTGTGGAAAGCGTAGTCATGCAATATGAGCATGGTCTGAGCATCTGCATTTCAAGCCAAGCGGGTTGTCGCATGGGCTGCCGCTTCTGCGCTTCCACCTTGCATGGAAAAGACAGAGATCTGCTTCCCGGAGAGCTTCTCGGTCAGATTTTAGTGGCACAGAGAGAGATCGGGAAACGTATCTCCAGCCTCGTGATGATGGGCATTGGGGAACCGCTTGATAATTATGATAACGTGATCCGCTTCCTGCACCTTGTAACCGACAAGGATGGCTTGAATTTGGGTGCACGGCACATTTCTCTATCTACCTGTGGGCTGGTAGATAAGATCTATATGCTGGCAAAAGAACAGTTTCAGATCACTCTTTCGATTTCGCTTCATGCTTATGATGATGAAAAACGCTCGTCTATTATGCCGGTCAACAACAAATGGAATATTGACAGCTTACTGCGCGCCTGCGCATCGTATTTTCAGACAACAGGCAGGCGGATATCCTTTGAATACACCTTGATAGACGGCGTGAATGATGATGAAGAAGGGGCAAAAAAATTGGCGTCGTTGCTTCATCAATATATGAAGGACATGCCGCTTCATGTAAATTTGATTCCGGTAAATCCCGTAGCAGAGCGGGGATTTGACAGAAGCAGCAAGGAGCGTGTGGAGCGTTTCAAGCAGACCTTGATCCGTCACGGTATCAACGCAACTGTCAGAAGAAAGCTGGGGGCAGATATTGACGCCTCCTGCGGACAGCTTCGGCATAAAAAGAGAGAGGAGCGTGTTGGTACATGAAAGGTTACGGTAAGACGGATGTGGGTCGTATAAGACTTGTCAACCAGGACACCTTCTCGGCTCTTGAAATGGACAACGGATGCTTTGTTGCGGTCGTTTGCGATGGGATGGGCGGTGCCGCCGGCGGCGGTATTGCCAGCGCTATCGCCAAGGATATTTTTTTAACGGAACTGGAAAAAAGGCTGGACGACTTTGTGTATAACCGCAGGGAAGACAGCGAATCTTCTTTGGAGATGCCCAGGATCTTGAGAGAGGCGGTGCGGGCGTGTAACGCTTTTACCTTTGATCTTGCCACAAAGGATAAGAGTCTGCATGGTATGGGGACGACGCTCGTTGCGGCGCTGATCTTCAAAAATACGCTGTATGCCTGCAATGTTGGGGACAGCAGACTTTACTATTTCTCCGATAAAAAAGCATATCAGATCACAAAAGATCACTCTTACGTGCAAGCAATGGTGGATAGCGGAAAAATGACTGTTGCACAAGCGCGCAACAGTACGCGCAAAAACATCATCACCAAAGCCGTGGGTATTGAAAATACTGTAGATGCAGATGTGTTCTCAGTGTCCCTTGAGGAAGGGATGCAGTACTTTTTGCTGTGTTCAGACGGACTTTCCAATTTGATAGACAAAGAAGACATGAAAAGAATCATTCTTCAACCCAAGGAGCTTTTGGGACTTGAGAAAAAGGTAGAGTGTTTGATCGGACTGGCCAACGAGCGGGGCGGCACCGATAACATTACCGCATACTTGATCGAAGCAAACAGATAAGGAAAAATATATGAGTCTTTACGAACAGTATATCGGTCGTATACTGAACGATCGCTACCGCATAGACGCACTGCTGGGTGTTGGCGGCATGGCGGCTGTAATGCAAGCCTTCGATTTGAAGGAAGGGCAAAAAGTAGCTGTAAAAATGCTCCGTGAGGAAATTGCCGACGATAAGCAGGCTGTGCGCCGTTTTATAACCGAGAGCAAGGCTGTTGCCATGCTGGATCATCCCAATATCGTAAAAATTCACGATGTGGTGCTGACTGATGAGATCAAATATATCGTGATGGGTTATATTGAGGGTGACACCTTGCGCGATTATATGGACAAGGTGAAGCAAATCCCGCTTCATAAAGCCATCGACATTGCTTTACAAATACTGGATGCACTGGAGCATGCTCATGATAAGGGTGTTGTTCACAGAGATATCAAGCCGCAGAATATTTTATTGCTCAAGAACGGCAAGGTCGTGGTCAGTGACTTCGGTATTGCAAAAATTGCCGATTCCGAAACGGTATCGGATGAGAAAACGGTGGGCACCGTTTACTATATCAGTCCCGAGCAAGCAACCGGCAGTGCCGTGAATCACCTAAGTGATCTGTACTCGCTGGGCGTTATGCTTTTTGAAATGCTGACGGGCAAGCTTCCTTTTTATGCCGATACAACGATCTCCATTGCAATGATGCACATCAATGACGAACCACCCTCTGCGCGTGATCTGCTTCCTACCATTCCCGTGGGGATGGAACAGATTATCTCCTATGCGCTGGCTAAGGACCCCGGGGAGCGTTTTCAATCTGCGAAGCAGATGAAGGCTTATTTGGAAGCACTGAAAAGTGATCCCTTTGCCGAATTTGCGATTGCCCCAAAGGATCAATACCGTATTCAAAAAGAAGAAGAGGCAAAAAACGCTAAGCGCAAAAAAGAAGAGTCTGAAAAGAAAGAAAAGGAACAATCGAAATCCAAAAAACGAAAAAAGAAAGAATACAGGGAGGAAGAAGTGCGATTTATAAGAGGTGATAGCTGGTCACCGATGCCTTCTTTGTTGGGCATTTCCCTGGCGTTTGTGTTGGTGCTTGTCGTAGCGGGATTTTATATCTTCAACACCATATTTTTAGACAGCTCTCTAAATGTTTTTAAGGACAACTCCGGTGAAAACGTAACGATTGAGGATTATGTGGGCAAGCCCTTTACGCAAACGGACCAGGCATATCTTTTGGAAGAGGTCGGTTATCAAAAGGTAATCATTACCGAAAAATACAGTGATTCCGTGGAAAAAGGACTGGTGATCTCTCAAGAGCCCAAGGGGGGCGAGGTAAGAAAGCTCAGCTCGGTGCAGCTTGAAATAGTCATTAGCAAGGGAAGTGATTTTGTTGAAAACACCTTTCCCGATTACAGCATGGAGGACTACAGAACGGTGCGCTTGCAGCTTATTGACCAAGGATATGAGGTGGAAATGATTCCCGTGACGAGCTCTGCGGTGGATAGCTGTCTCATCCTTAAAACCGAGCCTGCAGCTGGCAGTAAGGTTGTGGAAGGGATGAAGGTAACCGTTTATTACAGCACCGGTCCCAAAGCAACGGATGTTATTTACACATTCCCCCAGTTTGTGGGAATGAGTCTGAATCAGGTAGTATACTATATTGACACCTATCAGTTAAACGTAGTGTCGGTGAGATATGAGTATTCTGCCACTGTTTCTGCGGGGGCAGTCATTTCATCAAGTGTATCTGCAGGACCCAAACCCAAGCTTACCCCTATTTCTCTCGTGATCAGCAAGGGCGTTGACCCAAGCACGGTCATTCCCGAGCCTGACGTGCAGCCTTCGCCGACACCGGACGTTCAGCCGGATCAGACTGCGTAACATTTAAAAATCAGAATGGAATTTGAACGAAAAACCTATGAATAAAGAACAGAATAAAAGACTTCATACTAGAAATTTTTGTATCATTGCCCACATTGACCATGGCAAGTCAACCCTTGCGGATAGACTCCTTGAGGCAACAAAGACGGTAACGACCCGTGAAATGGAAGCACAGCTTCTTGATAACATGGATCTTGAAAGGGAACGTGGAATCACCATCAAAGCACGTGCCGTCAAAATTGAGTATCCTGCTCCCGATGGAGAGGTGTACCATCTGAATCTGATCGACACTCCCGGTCACGTAGACTTTAACTACGAGGTCTCAAGATCACTGAATGCTTGCGAGGGTGCATTGTTGGTCGTTGACGCCACCCAGGGCATTCAAGCACAGACCTTAGCAAATGCCTATTTGGCTGTTGACGGCAATCTTGAGATCGTTCCCGTAGTAAATAAGATTGATCTGCCTTCCGCGCGTATTGACGAGGTAAGACAGGAGATCGAGGATGTGATCGGTATTCCTGCAGAGGGCTGTCCTGCCGTTTCTGCTAAGGCGGGACTAAACATTCCCGATGTGCTTGAAGCCATTGTGAGAGATATTCCCGCACCGAAGGGTGATGAAAACGAGCCCTTAAAGGCGCTGATCTTTGACTCCTATTATGACCCTTATTTGGGGGTTGTGGTAAACATCCGTGTTTTTGACGGTATGATCAAAGCAGGCAGTCAGATCAAAATGATGCATAAGGGCGCTACCTTCGAGGTAATTGAGGTGGGGACCATGTCTCCCTTTGGACTTACTCGTTGTGAAGAATTGTCGGCAGGAGATGTTGGCTATTTCACTGCAAGCATCAAAACCGTGGCAGATACGCAGGTTGGCGACACTGTGACAACTGTGATCGATGGCGCAACAGAACCTCTTCCCGGCTTTAAAAAAGCACAGCCCATGGTTTTTGCGGGCATCTATCCTGCAGACGGAAGCAGATACGGGGATTTAAGAGATGCGCTGGAAAAGCTGAATCTAAACGATGCTGCATTGACCTTTGAGCCCGAAACCTCTGTGGCACTGGGCTTTGGCTTCCGATGCGGGTTCCTTGGTCTTCTTCACATGGAGATCATCGAGGAGCGCTTGGAGCGCGAGTTTAATCTTGATCTGATCACCACTGCTCCCAGTGTAATCTATAAGATCGTAAAGCACGGAGGAGAAACGATCTATATTGACAACCCCTCCAATTATCCTTCTGCAGATGAAATTTCAGAAGCGTACGAGCCCATGGTGAAGGCGAATATTATCACCCCTACCGATTATGTGGGCGGGATCATGGATCTTTGCCAAGACCGCAGAGGTACGTTTAAGGATATGAAATACATTGATTCAACCCGTGTTGAATTGCATTACATGTTGCCCTTAAACGAAATCGTATATGACTTTTTTGATGCATTGAAGAGCCGCAGTAAAGGGTACGCCTCTTTAGACTACGAAATGGACGACTATGTTTGCAGCAAGCTTGTCAAGATGGATATTCTGTTAAACGGTGACCCTGTGGATGCGCTGTCCTTTATCGTGCATAACGATAAGGCTTACGGCAGAGCACGCAAGCTCACCGAAAAACTGAAGGAAAACATTCCAAGACAGCTCTTTGAGATTCCCGTGCAGGCGGCGATCGGTGGAAAGGTCATTGCCCGTGAAACGGTCAAGGCAATGCGCAAGGACGTGCTTGCAAAGTGCTACGGCGGTGACATTACCAGAAAAAAGAAGCTGCTTGAAAAGCAAAAAGAGGGTAAAAAGAAGATGCGCCAGCTTGGCTCGGTGCAGGTGACACCCGAGGCGTTTATGGCAGTTTTGAAATTGGACGATGAATAAGATAGGCTTATACGTTCACTTTCCTTTCTGCAAAAGCAAATGCAAGTATTGCGACTTTTATTCTTTAAGTGACCGATCTTATGCAAGACAATACGCAAAGGCGCTGAAAGAGCAGATCGTTGCTTTTGGAAAACTTGCAAAGGATCGGGTGTGCGACACCGTCTACTTTGGAGGAGGAACGCCAACTGTGTTTCCCACCGAGCTTCTTCTTGAGATCATAGATACGCTAAAGGAGCACTTCCGATTTGCGCCTTTGCCTGAATGGACTATTGAAGCCAATCCGGGGACTGTCACTCTTGAGATGCTGGGTGCGCTTCGCAGGGCGGGTATTAACCGCATTAGCTTTGGCGTGCAAAGCAGTGATGATAAGCTCTTGTCGCAAATCGGGCGGGTACACAGGTATTCCGATGCCGTTGAGGCGGTTTATCTTGCTAAAACAGCGGGGTTTGATAACATAAGCGTGGATCTGATGTATGCGTTGCCCGCGCAAACCGTTGAAGGTGTACTGTGTGATATCGAGCAGGTCACCTCATTGCCTGTCTCTCACATTTCCTTCTACGGCTTAAAGGTTGAGAAAAATACGCCGTTTGGAAGAGACCCCTATTTGGTCCTGCCCAAGGAAGAGGAGCAGTGTGCAATGTACCTGCGCGGTGTGGAGCTTCTCGCACAAAAGGGTTATTTGCAATATGAGATCAGCAACTTCGCGAAGGATGGGTTGTACAGTCGGCACAATTTGCGCTACTGGAGAAGGGAAGAGTATTTGGGTTTTGGCGCGGCGGCGCACTCCTTTTTTGAAAATGTGCGTTTTAGCGCGCCACGCGATCTGACGGCGTATTGTGCACTTGATGATTTTTCCCTTCAATCGGAGTTCTATTCTCAAAGCACCGTCGATGAGCAGGAGGCGTTTGAAGAAGAATTGATGCTTTCCTTGCGCACAAGCGATGGATACGCCATCGCCTTTCTTCCGCCGCAAAGCAAGGGCTATGTAACGCAATTGCTGACGGCAGAATATGCTACGCTCGCAGATGGAAAACTGCGTTTAACACCCAAAGGAATGCTTGTAAGCAACGCGATTATCAGTGATCTGCTATGCATGCTATAACAGTTAAGATCTATATTAAAAAAGAGTACGATGAAGTGCTTCATGCACCTCATCGTACTCTTTTTTAAGCATCCAAAAGAAGTTGCTTTACCTCGTTAAAGAGGGCGGTACGGTTTTCTTCTGAAAGCATGCCGTATACAACGTAATTACCGTAGACCTGCACTTGTGCGTCATCCAGCTTGTACTCTTCACCGGGGAAATAAGAGCGATACAGCGCATCCTCGCGCTTCGCCTTTAAGTATTCTTCCACCGCGCTTTTAACGCTTTCTACATCTTCCGGAACTGCAACGTGTAAAATACCATATTCATCAAAGCTGCTTCCGCCGGTGAAGCGGAAAGCGGAATCGTCAAGCTTATCAAGAACGCCGCCGATGGAGGGCTCGGACATTACAGCAAGCTCTCCCTTTTCCATAAACTCAAAACCTTCATCCAATGTCAATTTCTTCTCAGCATTTTCAAAGAGGATGGCACAGGTGGTATCATTGCGATAAGAGGGTTGTCCGGCACCGCTGCAGGAAACTAAGCAAAGAGCAAAGGTTGCCAGTAAAAATAGAGAAATAATTTTTTTCATGAGAATATCCTTTCTTATTTGAGATCAATTAGGTACCTTATGGGTACGCAACAGGCTTAAAACCTCTTGAAAAGCAAGAGCCGAAAGATGGAGTCCGTCACCATTGGAATAATTTTCCGGAAGATATCCGTCTGCTCCGATGATTGCAGAATAGCTATCAAGATAGTACACGGCATTTCCTTGCTTGTACTGCTCCTTAACAACCTGCAAGATCCATTTATTCGCCGCAGAAATCTTTTCGTTGTCAATTCTTGGTGCAAGGTCGGCGTCAATGCTTTTGCAAACGGGATAGATGCTGTTACAAATAATTTTAGTATCCGGTGACACACTTATTATATCCGTAATCATCTTGCTGTACAGCGCCGTAAAGGCATCCTTTGAAAGGCCCGAGGAAACACCGCCCGTTACACCAAGCGTAATGACCAGTATCTCCGGCTTTTCTTTTTCTGCCATTTGAACAATAGTCATTCCTTCTTTATCGGATCGGTCATTTGTTACCTTCACCGTTTCAACGTATGAAAAAGTAATGGTTCTTCCCGTAACACCAAACCACACCTGGTTTGTATCTTTTCCGTCGGGAAGTACGCCTGCTTCGATCAGACCGTATGTGGTGGAATCACCTAAAAAGGTCAGCGAGCTTAAATAACTCTGTCCACCGTCCATCCCTTGCTGTAGGAGCCAAGGATCCTGCGTTTCCTCGCTTCCTTCGGACGATTTCTCTTCTGTAACGGACGATACAACTTCATCCTCGCCAGATTCTTCTTGCGCCATATCGGAGCTCTCGGTTGAGGGCTCTTCCTGTGAAATCGGAGCTTTCAAATGCAGAGAGACGGTAACGACCGTGCATAGAATGAGGACCATTAACAGCAGGAACGTTATTACAGAAAATATAATAGGTCGAACGTTGTTATTTTTCATTAGGATTCTCCTTACGCAATGGTTTGGACAGAAAATAGTATACCAGTTTTTTCATTTCATTTCAAGGTTTTTTCTTGAAATTCACAGTTTTTTAACGCCTGTAAATCCGATGAATAAATTCTTAATATCCTTCCAACGTAATTTTCGAATTGCAATATCAGCAAGAAGCAGAAAAACAGAAATGCATGTCAAAGCCAAAAGAGGATCGTGCACGATTGCAATGCTGAAAATCTCTACAGAAGCCGCTTCAGAAAGACTTTCAAAAACAGTTCCCGAAGAAAAGGCACAAAGTGTTCTTAAAAAGCTTTCGCCTTCTTGTGCAAACGCATTGTATTCCTCGCTATAGGGCACGGCAAATGAACAGTGAAGCTCATCAACGATCATGCCATAACTGTCCTTTTGAGAGATCATCAGCTCAAAGCCTTCGGAGTCAGGAAGCAGCAGAGACCCTTCATAAATTCCGGGTCGGGTCAGCGTCAGCTCCTTTTCAAGCTCAGCCCCTTGAGTGTCCTTCATCTTCACCTGCAAAGTTGTTTCGGAATTGGTCTCGGTGGCATACACCTTCAGATCAATACTGTTGCCGTGGAATGTCGTTTCCAGCTTCAAAGAAGAGTCGCAATGCACATCGCTTACGCCCGTGCTGACCATATTTAGAATCAATTCTTTTCCAAGCGTACTTTTAAGCCAGGCAGAAGCCCAATTTCCATTTAAATCAGTGGTAAAGCATGCAGTTTTTCCAAAGCCATAAGAGGTTGCAGCATAAATTGGATGTCCCTCTTCGCTTTCAAGATAGAGCGTGGCACCTTCCTTGAGCGTTGTTCCCAAATAGCCGTTTATAGTCGGGAGCGTTTTTTCTTCCAACCCATCAGTGAATCCCCCTTGTTCTTTTACCACAGGCGTAAAATTTCCCAAAAGCAGGGGACTGACGCGCGCTTCCTCTGTTTCACTGATCATGATATTCGGAAGATCCTCTGCACTTGCCACGTAGTAGTAGCGGCCGTTTCCGTATTCCGACATGTACAGCAGTTTATCGGAGGAAAAGCTAAGACCAATGGTAGAGACAGTAATTCCATCATTTGCGGCATCCAGGACAGCATTATAATACCCGCTGTCGCTGGGTTGGCCATCTGACAAAAAGATAATATGCTTGATTTGGGCATCGGATTTCGACAATTCGCTGTGCGCCAGCTCAATTGCTTCTGTGTAATACGTTCCTCTTCCGTTGGTCAATCCGGAGATCACACGGTTTAGAGATTCTCTGTTTTCATCGGTAACCTTTACCAAAGGTGCTTCCAATGTGGCAATTTTGCTAAAAGAAATAACTCCTGCAAAATCATTGTCAGTCAGCCCCGCCACGCTGTTAAGCGCACCTTGCTTGGCAAGGGAAAGGTACTCACTGCTCATGCTGCTGGAACAGTCAAGCACGAGCATCAATGCAACAGAGCGGCCCTCACTTTGTGTGAATTCAAAACTTACGGGCATGATCTCTTCTATATCGGTATCCTGCATGTTCCCATACATAAAGGTTTGATCTCCGCCAACAGCAAGAAGAGAGCGCCCATAGGTTCCCACATAGTCCTCTAAGAGATGATCGTATCCTCCGGGAAGGCGGTAAAAGTCTACGTTTGAGAGAATGACCATATCGTATTCACAAAGACCGGTCAGACTTTTTGGTGCGTTATGAGACAGCACCGTTTGTACGTCATGTTTTTCCGCTATAACGGATGCCAGCGTGGTCATTCCATCCATCGTGTCTGAAATGATCAAAACAGACGAACGCTCAGCGACGGGAAGATACACAGCCGCGTGATTGTTTTTGGTGATACCATCTTTTTCAGGCTCAATTGTCAAAGAGTAAAGAGGCGTTCCGGGATTTTGCGGCGTGACAGGAATATTCAAGATCGTACTTCCCGAGGAAAACACATCGTTTTTTTTCCAAATCACGATGCCGTCCTCTGACAGTGTCAGTGTGGCACGAATCTCAGCATTGCACCGAATTTCCGCAATGATCGCCGTTTCTTTTCCCAGATAAATTCCCTGAGGCGCAGATAGCGAGCTGATTTGAATTTCAGCGCTCGAAAGTTTGGTGGTATCGTAATAAACCGCGTCCAAGCGTACGCCCTTGGTTGCCAATTCGTATGCTGTTTTTTCAGCATTGCCATCGGTCTGCTTGCCGTCACTCAGCAGAATGATACGCAACGATCGATCTTGGGGCGCTAAAGAAGCGGCGTATTCCAGTGCCGCTGAAATATCTGTGGCATCGGAAAGGGGCTTGTCAAGCTCCGCTAAGCGATTACCTTGCGATAGCTTCAAAGAATATAATTGATCCTTTCCGAAAGCAACTATGCCTACGGGTGTGTGCTTATCAATCAGTTTGAGAAGCTCGTCGGTATGTAGCTTTAATTCCTCTTGAATATCGAGCGTACTGTCCGATAGATCTGCCAAGATCATTACTGCTTGCTCCTCCGTGCGTTCCAGTATAGTAAAACCCGAAAGGATCAGCACAAGTAGCACAACAATGATCAAATGCAATACCAGCGGCAAAATTTTTTTCAGTGTTTTTCTTCGTCCCTTGGGCAGAAGAATAAACGGCAACAGTATTACTGCAACGGCAGGGATCAAGAGAAGCAGTATCCAAGGATTTTCAAAGGTAACCTCAATACTGTTCACTATAATACACCCCCCATTCCACCAGCAGGATCAACAGTATTGCCAAAGCCAGATAAAAGAATATGCCATCATATCGTTGCATACCGTCTGATGATTGCTCATTTAAAATGACAACGATGTGCTCACCGTCGCTGTTCGCCATTTCTTCAAGGGGAACATGAGCAAAAAAATCGGTATAAACGCCATCCTTTGAAGCGTAACTTGCAACGACCGAGTAAACACCGACAGTGCTTAATGATATGGGATAAACTGCTTGAGACACGGATAATTCCTTAAAAGACTCCCCGGGATAGCCAATATATAGCTTTTCTGTCCGAGGTAACACCGCAACCTCTGCTGTCTGCCCAACGGTATAGTCTGTAATTTTCAGCATTGAAGGAAGAGAATACTCAATAATGCCTTGGAGCAAACGCAAATACTCGGCTTGCAGGGGTAAGTTGGAATCATGAAGATCAAAGGAGAAGACAGAGCACTGCATACCACCTGGCAGTGTTGCGGTCATGAGCACTGCCGCGTTACCACAATACAAAATCGGAGTCCACTCGGGGCCGCCGATCAAAGCAGTGTATTTCTTGATCATGGTCTTTTCAAAAGAAAGTCCTCTTGAAAAATCAAAGCTTGCTTCCTTGTTGACTTTGGGTTTAGTGGCGGAATCATAGGAAATTCCGCTGATCAACCCATTTGGAAGATGATCCGTGCCAAAAACCAAAATTGCACCGTCAGTTGGGTATTGTTCCGGTGTGATGCCATCAAAAATGTATAGATCCTTTCCCAAAAGATCTGCTTGCTCAAGAGAGCTTGTTACGGTAAGTGTACAATTCCCAAGAGCTTTCAGTGCATTTTCAAGATAAAGCGGCTGTTCACTGACCAGTAATGCTGTAAAGGGACGCACGCGGCAATTGCAAAGAGCATAACTGTTATCCGCTTCCAGTGCATCCTCAATATTTACGTAAATCTCCGCTGTATCAAATAGCTCTGTCTGTTTTATTTCAAAAACAACCTGAGTCGCAGTGTCCTTGGGACAAACGATTCTTTGGGCATCAACGGCTTTATCATCCAGCCTTAATCCCACGGTGATCTGCGCTTCCTTTCCGTAGCTGGTCACTGTGCCGGTGATTAAAAAGGATTCTTCTGCCGTTTTTTCCATTTCAAGACCTTCCAGTGCCACATTCCAAGGGGAAACGGAATAGTCTGTTACAGAGATATTTTCACAGCTTTCATAGCCGTGATCGGTGTAGAAAAACACCCTTGCATTGTCACTGAGCTCTGCCGCCTGACCTGCCAAGATCAGTGCTTCTTCTTCGTTACAACCACCGTAACTGCAGGAGATCTTGTCCAGTGCCTTTTTAACGTCACTTTCTGTTTGTGCGTGTAAAACGGCATACGTTGGTGTATCATTTGCTAAGATCAATGTAAAGGTATGCTCCTGCTCTGTCTTTTTTGCAAGCCTTTTAAGATCAGAAAGCGCTTTTTCAAACCGCGTCGTGTCTCCCTCATCCACACTTTGCATGCTTGCAGAGGCATCGAGGATCACAATGGTGTCGTAGCCCTCTCCTCCCGCCACTGCCGGCTGTGCCGCTACAAAAGAAAGCAACACGATCATCAACAGTTGCATAAAAAATACAAGCAGCTTTCGAATACGCTGGAGCGGGAAGCGTTTCTTTTTCAGTTTCGTGCTGAGCTTCCATATATAGGTGCTGGAAACAGGACGATCCTCGTGTCTTGATTTGATGATATAAATAATAATCAATAACGGCACGCCAAGCAGCAGCCAAAATCCGGACGGATTTAAAAATTTCATTGTATCAATCCTACTTCCGTTGCGTTGATAAAGAGCATTTGCTCAAGCGGCAGATCACTGCAGAGCGTGATAAAGCCCACGCCGCGTGCACCGCAAAAGTCTTTGATTTGTTTTTGATGATAGAGGAGTGCCTGTTCATAAGCCTTCACAGAAGAACGGGTGATCTCATAGCGCATATTTTTATCATCCTCTTCATCAACAGACTCGCTGTCCAGCATCAAGACCTTACCACTCATCGACGGTGTGATCTCGTCTCTTGATAGAATTTGAATCAAATATACCTGTCTGCCTTGATAGAGCATCCGATCCACCGCCCCCATCCAATCGCTGTCGGTGAGCAGATCGGAAATAAGGATGGAAAGACCGTCGTCCTTTCCTAAATGCTCTTCATCGGCAAAAGCCGCTGCAAAATCTGTTTCCTTATAGAATTTCAGATCGTTCAGACGATTGACTGCCGCATAGAAGGCATCTCGCCCGCACACGGCAGGACAGATGGCGTGGCACTGTTTTTCGTGAAGAGCGTAATAGGATACGCGGTCAAGTGCTCTGATAGAAAGAAAACCCAGTGCCGCGGCAATTTTCAGTGCCGCGGTTGCTTTGACGGGCTTGCCCCAATCCATAGACGCAGAAGCATCTAAGTAGATGCGATGGTGCAGTTGTCTTTCATCTCGGTAGAGCTTTAGATATATTTTTTCAAAACGCGCATAGAGATTCCAATCCACGCGCCTTAAGTCATCTCCTTGAGTGTATTCCCGATAATCTGCAAATTCCGCAGAACTGCCGTACGCATTGGTGCGGCGGTTACCTCCAAAAAGCCCATTAAAGGCAGACTCGATCTGCAGATCGCGGGATTCCAAAAGGGAGATAAACTCATCGTCAATAATCTTTCGTTTCATGCCTTCTTTTTCTTATCGTTTCCGTGAGGTGCAAAGGGAGAAAAGGGGCTTTTTTTCTCGCGCGTCTCTTCAACAAGCTTTTTGATCAGTTCGTCAACCGCCATCTTTTCGGTAACCGCTTGAAAACTGGGCTTGATGCGGTGACGAAGCACAGGATAAGCCAGCACAGCAATGTCTTCAATGGAAACATTGTATCTTCCGTGCATCAGTGCACGAACCTTCCCACCTGTGATCAATGCCTGTCCCGCGCGGGGGCTGGCACCGAAACGAATATACTTTTTAGTAAATTCAGAAGCGCCGTCTATTTCGGGATGTGTGGCAGTGACCAGGCGCATGGCATAAGCAAGTACCTCTTCGCAAACCATGATCTCTTTGGCGGTATCACGCATTGCCAAAAGCTCTTGCGCGCTCAAAACAGGTTGTGCCTGCTCCTGCATGGTTTTTTGCGTCATGGTTACGATCTCGGTCAGCTCTTCGATCTGCGGGAACTTCATGATCAGCTTGAACATAAAACGGTCCATTTGCGCCTCGGGCAGAGGATATGTACCGTCCTGTTCAATAGGATTTTGCGTTGCAAGCACGAAAAAGGGTTCATCCAGCATATACGTTTCGCCGGACGCTGTAACGGTATGCTCCTGCATGGCTTCAAGAAGGGCTGATTGCGTTTTTGGGGTTGCGCGGTTGATCTCATCTGCCAAAACCACACTGCTGAAAATCGGTCCTTTTCTAAACACCAGCCGATTGTCTCCATTTTCGTTCTTTTCAATCACATTGGTACCCGTCACATCTGCGGGCATTAAATCGGGCGTAAACTGAATTCTGGAAAAGGGAAGAGTAAAGGCTCTGCCAATGGAGCGTACCAAACGTGTTTTACCAACCCCGGGAACCCCCTCTAAGAGCACGTTACCGCCGGCGATCATCGCGATCACCGTTTGCTCCACAACCTCCTTTTGTCCGACCATATCCTTACCGATCTCACCGAGTAACTGCTTGCTTTTGTCAGCAAAAAACAAAACGTCTTTTTCAGAAATCATAATTCCTTCCCCTCCTTATACGGGAACACCATATTTATGTCAATGCTTCAAAATAACGATCCATGATCTCTTGAAGTTCCTTGGGAACCTCTCCTGTTTTTAGTGCCTTTAAGTATTCTGCATAATAAGCATCAAATACCTTTCCGTAGCTGACTTCGCCGGAAATGGGATCATAAAACACTTCCAAGCGCTCATCCTCTTTGCCATCGCCGCCCTGTTGCTGGCCGTCACCGTCGCTGTCTCCTTCACCGCCTTCACCGCCTTCGCCATCCGGTCCGGGTCTCGGACCGTTTCCGGGACCGGGTGCGGGATCGCCGCCTTGCCCGGGCTGTGCAGAATCACCT
>JAFTMP010000194.1 GCA_017452335.1 Clostridia bacterium | reverse complement strand
TGAGTACATTTTGCTGTTTGTTCGCCTTCATCACTTCCAATTGGTGCTGATGGTTGTTAAAGAGATCCTCCGACATATAGGCAAGAGCCGGCGTCATATCCCCCTCGCTCCAGGATTTTTGAACCAGCATAAAAATTTCTTTTAGCTGTTTTTGCAAATTCTGATATTTCCAGGCATTGTCCTTTTTGCTCAGAATCGCGATCAGACGCGCCGTATTGCGGGCATATTTGGAAAGACGGTAACGATATAAGATCCCTCCGCCGGAAGCACTGATAAAGAGGATCACCAGCCAAGGAATATACGCAAAAGGGTTCCAAGTACCGTTGCCTCTCACGGGGCGTGCGCCCGTGCCGCCTGCAGAACCGCCTGCAGAGCCCCCGCCGGAGCCGCCGCCACCGGACCCTCCTGCCGAACCGCCGCCTCCCGCGCGAAGGGGTGTTACCTCAAAAGTCTGCTCCAAAACCTCCTCACCGATCGCAAGGGCAGGAAGTGCCAGGCACATCCAAAGCGCAAGCACCACCAATACTATACAAAATAGCTTTTTCAAAAAGTCCCCTCCCCTAAAAAGCATTGTTAAACTCACACAGTCAGTATATAATTTTATTTCCTTCTTGTCAAGAGCTTGGCGGGGCAACTCAACTAAAGGTATAGTTTTTTATCCGGATATAAAAACAGGAGTTGTCTCAAATGCTTAAAATTTTGCGTTTGAGACAACTCCATCTTTGGTGCTGTGTCTTGTCAAATTACGTCATACATTTATGTAAAGGATGGAGTATCCCTCCACCGTGGCTTCGCCACGGTCCCCCTCCCTTTAGGCAAGGGAGGCTAATAAATAGCGCGCCTTCCGGGGTGCGGAAGGCTAACAGATAAAGAAATGTTAAATATCATTGGTTGCTGTCGGGTACTGAAACTAAAACTTTAAGGATTGAATCATACCGCAATCTAAACAATTTCCCATTTTTTGAACCGCAAAGCGCGCCATCGGCGCGCGCATTTCTCAAGTTAGCCTCCCTTGCCTAAAGGGAGGGGGACCATTTTGCATCTATGCAAAATGGCGGAGGGATATATGCTACCATTGCCATGCACTTGCAAGCAGACGCGGGAGATTTTTCGGCTTAAAACACACCGTTTCAAAACATTGGGGTGTCTCAAATGCAGATCGCACTTGAGACACCCCATAAAAATCATTCAACTACCAGCTCGGAAACGCTGAAGAAGCATGCGTCACCGCCGGAAAGTCCGTAAAGACGTACGCCCTCGCACTTCACCGCCTTGTTCAAGGTAAAGGTAAAGGTTTCATAGGGATCGCCGAAAGCTGCACGGCTATCGGAATCGGGATACTGCTTATCGGAAGAATACTCCACATCGGTCCACTTGCCGTCAATGAGCACCTGCACCTTCAGCGAGCCGTTCTTAAACCAGCCGCCGTTGCCGAAGTGTCCGCCCTCGGAGAAGATCACCTTGGATACGGTAACGTCCTCTCTGTACATATATCCGATATAGCCTGCCATATCGGGGTTCTTTACAGGGTCAAGAACCTTGTAGGTATCGTACTGCATGCTGTCCTTGCCGTTCTGCACGGTGGGCACTACGCCGTCAAAGATGACGCCGATATCCTTGGCACCGCCGCCTCCGGGCAGAGAAACATTGCAAAGAACCACACGCTCGGGAAGCTTGCCGCTATAATCCTGGCGCACGTTTACGGTGGCAGTGGTTTCACCCACTGTGCCCTTTTCGCCGGTAACGATCAGCTTCACGGTATACTTGCCCGCTTTTTCATAAGCGTAGTTTACGGGGATCACGTCGGTAAATACAGTGCCGTCGCCCATGTCGATCTTAAAGCCCGCAACCTTTTCGCCCTTGCTGTAGGGTGTTACTTCTCTGAAGGTCACGGTGTTGCCCGAAAGGGAAACAACCAGATAGCCGTATACGCCGTCGGGCCACTGCTCAAACTTCACAGCCTTATACTTGTTGTCCTTTTGGAAGGTCCAGTTACCTGCATCGTCCTTGGTGGCACCGTAAGCCGTCATCACTTCCTTGGTAAGGGAGAAGTTCAGCTCTACGATGTCGTTAAAGGTGTAGTTGGTGGTTGCAAACTTGGTGGTGTCTTTGTTAAGACCCTTGGTGTACAGCTCGGGGAGCTTGGATGCACCGTAGAAGTTGCCAAGAATGGATGCCGCGCTGGAGGGGTTGCAGTCGCTGTCCTGTCCGCAACGGGTGGACAGAATAATGGTCTTTGCAAAATCACCCTCGCCGTAAAGCAGACCCAGCATGATATAACCGGAGTTCAACTTTGCGTCGATGTTACTGGGACCCTGCAAACGGGCACACAGATCGTAAGGAGCCCACTTCTGCTCCAGCATTGCCCAGTTTTCTTCAAAGGTATCGCCGTTTTTATAGCTTGCCATGACATCGTCAACCAGTTGTCTAAACTGAGTACCCTCAGGGATCACAGAAATACCCGCCTTGACGATCTCTTCTACCGACTCTGCGGTAAAGGCAGCCGCGTGCATTGCGGTTACAAATACGCCGCCGTACACACCGTCACCGTAGTTCATAATGTGACCCAGCTCAAAAGCGCGCTCTGCCGCTTCGTTGACCATACCGGGATACATCATGCCAAGGAAGTCACATTCGATCTGCCAGTCGATATCATCGGAGTGATAGTTGTAAAGATAACTGCCCGAATCGGGATAGTTGATACCGTTTTTCAGGTTTTCTCTTGCCTGCATGTTGGCATGGTCCATAAAGAAGGAGGTGTTTCTGAAGCTCTTTGCAATGTGCGCAGGGTTACAGTTGTAGCCTCTGATCTTCATGGTATCAAGGAAGGGCACCTCCACATACAGGTCATCCTGGTTGAAGGCGTCATTGATCATGGCAGGAGTCCAGTTGGGCATGCCCGACTGGGGCATGATCTGTCCTGCATAGCGGAACTCCGTGGGAGCCGCCCAGGCAACACCCACCATCTGACCGATCCAGCCGCCCTGCATCTTGTCAAGCAGATCTTCCTCGGAAAGGGTCACTGCTTCCTTTGCGGGACGGTTATCCTCGGAAGGACTTTCCTTCTGCTCTTCACTCTCGCTCTCGCTTGCGGGAGAATCCTTCACGCTGGGGGTTCCAACGATCACCGTACTGCTCTCACCGCCGGAGGGCAGATCGGAGGTTGCGGGATTGCTTGCGCATCCCTGCATGCACAGCGCCGCAAGGCAGAGGCATGCTAAAAATTTTATTGTTTTTTTCATTGTTTAAATCTCCTTTTTTACAAACGGCAGAGTCTTCTTTGCCATCTCGGTAATGGAAACGCGGTTAAAGCCCATGATGTTGCTCTCAAGGGTGTCGCAAACGCGGTCGGTAAAGGATGCGGGAAGTGCCTTATAGCCCAGCATAATACCCAAAACCGAACCAACGGTCGCGCCGTTACAGTCGGTGTCAAAGCCGGTCATGACAGACATACCAACCGATTTTGCGTAGTCCTTTTCGCCGTAAAGAAGAGATGCGGCAACGATCTCTGCGTTGGAAACGGTGTGGGTCCAGTCGTGACCGTTGTGCTCGTCCCATCTTGCATGAATATCTGCAAAGCAGTCTTCCATAGACACGCCACTGTTGTATTTTTCAATGATCTTTTCAAGCGCTTCCACGATTCTGGAGTCCTTGGGCAGCTCTGCCATACCGCGGCGGATCACCTTTTCCACATCGTCACAGCCGTAAGCGGCGGCGAGCATTGCGGCGATCCACATTTCACCATAGATACCGTTCTTGATGTGAGAGATGGACGCGTCTCTGTGTGCCATATCAGCGGCAGTTTCGGGATCGCAGGGGTTGATGTAACCGAAGAAGTCGCCGCGGATCTGCGCACCGATCCATTCTCTGTAAGGATTCTTATATTCCGCAGATTCGGGAGGCAGGTAGCCCATTACAAAATTGCGGTAAGCAATACGCTCAGCAGTGCAGTATGCGTTCTTCACCTGGGTAGCCAGCCAAGTGTGGGCAACCTTTTCGGAGGTGAAGTCTCTGCCGTGCCACTGGAGCAGACGAAGTCCCACGATCATATAGTTGGTGTCGTCATCGCAAGGCATTCTGCCAAAATCTCTGGGATAAGCACAGCCCTGAATAGGATAAGAAATGCCTTCTGCCACCTCATCGGTGATCTCTTCCTTGTCGATGTAGCGGGTCATGGGGTAGTTGTTTGTCCGCTCAAGGATGGTCTTTAATTCATCGGACATGATGCCTTCCACAGGCTTTCCAAGCAGGCATCCGCAGATTCTGCCGTACCAACCGCCAAGGAGCTTGTCGTAAAGGGTCTCATCATCGGGCATCTTTAAATCCAGTGCAAATAAAGGTGCACGCGCCGCTCTGATGCCTTCGATATCGCTGGGCTCCACATAGGGGTAGCCCTCTTTTTGAGGCGCTTCCATAACCAGCTTATAAAGCACGTCAGCGATCTCGTTCTTGTACTTGTTTTCGGGCATACGGAAAACCGTTTCAAACAGCTCCTTATACTGCTCGATGTCCTTGCCTTCCTCGATGGACTGCTTCAGTTCCACATCCAGCTCCTTTGCATAGCATTCCCATGTGGGCTGCTTTTCATAGCAGGGCAGGATCTCTCTTCTTTCGGGTGTGGTGCTCATTGTTTTTCGCCTCCTGTGGTTTTAATGGTTTTTCTGTAGTTTAGCGGGGTGACCCCGTAAAGCTCCTTGAATTTTTCTCTAAAAAAGCTCT
>JAFTMP010000193.1 GCA_017452335.1 Clostridia bacterium | reverse complement strand
TGACCCTCCTGCCCGGCAATCAACCCGTTTACAAGTATATCATTTCCTGCGAATAATCTAAAACAATTCTAAAGGTAGGTGTTGTCTCAAACAAAAAATGAGACAACCCCTTTATAGACTCTTATGAATAACACCTTAACACCCATTCAACGCCATCTCTTTTCTCTGAAAGACGAGGGCTACAAGGTCTTTCAATCCGCGCTGATCCCCACTGTTTGTAAGGAACGCATCATTGGCGTGCGTACCCCCGCACTTCGTACATACGCCAAAAGCATCAAAAACAGTCCTCTTGCTATAGAATTTCTCAAAGTACTTCCCCATTTGTATTATGATGAAAACAATCTGCACGCTTTTTTGATCGCAGAGCTTGAAGGGCAGGCGCTGTTTGATGCACTGGATGCATTTTTACCACACGTGGACAACTGGGCAACCTGCGACTCCCTGCGCCCCAAATACTTTAAAAAGGACAAGACAGCTTTGCGAGCGCATATTGAGCGCTGGCTTCACGCCCCTCATCTTTACACCCGCCGCTTCGCCATAGAAGCGCTGATGCTTCATTTTTTAGAGGATGGCTTTGAGCCGACCGATCCCATGCGTCTTTCGGCAATAAACAGCCATGAATACTATGAGCAAATGATGATCGCCTGGTATTTTGCCGAGGCACTGTGCCGCCGCTATGAGGAGATCCTTCCCTATTTCACCGCGCCCCTTTTAAAGGAGCCCATTTTAAAAATGGCAAGACAAAAGGCACTGGATAGCAAAAAGCTGACGGAAGAGCAAAAGGCGGTCCTTCGAAAAGCATAAATAAAGGCGGGCTTCTTAAATGGAAAGACATTTAAGAAGCCCGTTTTTCTTTTTTTACTTTACCATACCGTATCCGCCGGCATATTTACTCACATCAGATGCTACCACAAACACCTTATTGTCGCAAGACTTGCGGATCCCCTTTAAGATCTTTGGCATTTCCTTTCTGGGAAGCACCACAAAGATCATGTTCATTTTGTCAACAGAGCCCTGTCCTGCAAAAACGGTGTAGCCCTTGTTTTCCTTTTTCAGATATGCCGTGATCAGCTCGGTGCTTTCATCGCTTGCGATCAGCTCCAAGTTGGAGGTGCCCAGCGCCAGCTTGTTTTCAATGGTGGACCCCAAGTACAGACCCGTTGCATAGCCGATGCAGTAAAAGAGCAGAAGGAAAATGTTATCGCCCAGTGTTCCGATGATGGTGGAGATCACCAAGCCCCAAATGATACATTCAATAAATCCAAGACCTGCCGCCTTAAGTCTCTGTCCCTTCACCATCATGCAGGTCTTTAAGGACTGAATGGAAATTTCCACAATCTTGGCACAACATACGATCAAGCACACCAGCACAGGGTGCAATGAAGCCAAAAATTCAGACATCTTGTTTTTACTCCTTTTAATCTTTCATTCTTTTCTTGCCACGCGCTTCATCAGCGCGCCGCCGTGCTCCTTCAGCCAACCATTATAATGATGGTATGCGGGATAAACCCGCAGCACCTCTTTATAAAACGCCGCCGAATGATTCATCTGCTTGCGGTGGCAGAGCTCGTGCACAACCACGCTGTCAAGCACTTCCGGGGGCACCAGCATCAGCAGACAATTAAAGCTTAAATTTCCCCCGCTTGAACAACTTCCCCAGCGGGTGCGCTGGCAACGAATGGTGATCTTTCCATAATTCACGCCCACCAGGGGTGCGTAGTACGCCACACGGCGGGGGATCTCCTCCCGCGCCCGACGCGAAAGCTCCTTTAGCTCCTGCTCCCCAAGCAACGGCTCCTTTGGCTTTTGGGCGGCTTTTTGCAAATGCTTCACGATCCAGGCTTCATGAGCACTTACAAATCGGTCGATCTGATCGCGGCGCATCTTCATGGGTGCGCGCACCAGCAATTCACCGTCTTTAATTTGCAACGCCACCGTTTTGCGCCCGCTCCGGATCAACTGATAGCTCCGCACGCTCACAGCATTTATTCTCCGCTTTGAATAATGGCGGCAAGCAGCTCTACGCAGGCATCAATGCCGATTTTCGAGCTATCCAGCACCACATCATAATTGCTTGCGTTATCCCACTTTTTGGAGGTATTAAAGGAATAGTAATTGGCTCTTCTCTTGTTGATGCGCTTGCACACCGCCTCCGCGTCCTTCTCGGGCACGCCATAGATCTGCACTGCTCTTTGCTTTTTAAACGCCTCGCCCGCACGGATAAAGACGGTGAGCAGTCCCTCCCTGTCTCTAAGTGCCTCGCCCGCGCAGTGCCCCACGAAAATGGCTTTTCCCTGTTCTGCAAGACCCTTCACAGTGTTATACTGCTCTACAAACAGTTTGCTTTCCATAGGAAGCACATCGGTGCTTCCGCTCTGCGCCTGTGCCATGACAAACATGGAGTATAAAAAGCTGTTGGTGGCTTTTTCCTCATACTGCTGGGCGATCTCTGTGGAAATGCCCAGATTTTCTGCCGCAATGGTCAAAATTTCAGGACCGTAGCAGGCAAATCCGCATTTTTCAGCAAGCTTCTTCGCAATTTCGCTGCCGCCGCATCCATATTCCCGTTCAATAACTACATAGTTGACTTTCATGATCTTCTCCCCTTCTTGTTGGGTTTCTTTCTATCATTATACTGCAAAAATTCTTTCGGGTCAAGTGGTTTTCCCGCCCGCCTTCTTAAAAATCACGGACTTTACGGCATGTCGTAAAGCGCCCCGCGCTCGGGAGTCTTATAAACGTGCTTTTCATAAAAGCCGATCAGCGCGCCCGTCTCATCCCGCAGGGCGATCATGTACACGTCCTTTTCTTCCTTGTCATTATGGTAGGTGTAAACTTGATTGTTCTGCCCGCTTTTCTCAAACCAAGCAACCACTCTTTTGATCTTCTCGCAGGAGGCGGCATTGTGGCAGTCATAAATGCTTCTGCCCACCAAATTGACATGATAGTGTTCCAGCGAGGAAGGATTCATATAGACCACCATCCCCTCTTTATCGCAGATCACCACAGGTGCCGCGTCTACATCCAACAGGCTCTTAAACAGTGAAAACAGTAATTCCTTATTCATGCTATACTCCTATAGATCAATTTCCAACCCTACAGGGCAGTGGTCACTGCCCATTACCGCGCCATAGATCATGCTGTCCTTGACCTTTGCAAAGAGGCGCTCTGACACCACGAAATAGTCGATGCGCCATCCCACGTTCTTCTCTCGCGCCTTCATCATATAGCTCCACCAGGTGTATTCCACCCTGTCGGGGTAAAGGGCGCGGAAGGTGTCCACAAAGCCGTTTTGAAGCAAAACGGTGAACTTTGCCCGCTCTTCATCGGAAAATCCCGCGCTTTTGTGGTTGCTTTTGGGGTTCTTTAGGTCGATCTCCTCGTGGGCAACGTTCAGATCGCCGCAGTAGATCACGGGCTTTTTGGCATCTAAGCCCTTGATGTATGCAAGAAGCGCCTCCTCCCAACGCATGCGGTAGTCAAGGCGGGCAAGCTCCCTTTGGGCGTTGGGGGTATAGACGCACAGCAGGTAAAAGTCCTCGTATTCCAGAGTGATCGCACGCCCCTCGTGGTCGTGCTCCTCCACGCCGATTCCGTAAAAGACGGAGATCGGCTCCTTTTTGGCAAAGACAGCCGTACCCGAATAGCCCTTCTTCTCGGCACTATACCAATACTGATGATAGCCCGCGGCTTCAAACTCCGCCTGTCCCTCCTGCATCTTGCTTTCCTGAATGCAGAAGAAATCGGCATCTGCCTCACGGAAAAAGTCAGCAAAGCCCTTATTTAAGCACACTCTGAAGCCATTGACATTCCAAGAAATAAATTTCATTTTTCCTTCTCCTCTATTGATGAAATGGGATCACAGCTTTTTATAAACCGTCATCCACATGGTCAAAAAGCACGCCGCTCCGCCCAGTGCATTGGAAATGGGCT
>JAFTMP010000192.1 GCA_017452335.1 Clostridia bacterium | reverse complement strand
TTCTTGACCGTGCAGGGCTCTCATAACAAGGAGATCACCGGTCTGAAGGCAATTTTTGATGATGGCGTGAAGGAGCTGTACGGCTACAACAAGGAGAAAAACGCCTTTATCTGTCCTCTTTGCGTGGACGCCAAGAACGCGCCCTCCGATTCCACCATCTACGATGCGGTGAAGAAGGCGCTGGACTATAGAAACGGCAAGATCAATCTGGTGATGATGGGCGACAATGCCTTTAAGGCATACCAGAGCTACATGAGAGCAAACAACGTGGTGGTTTGCGACAAGGCGTCCTTTGTGGGCGGTGCCACCGGATATAAGGTGATGGTGGGTAGCCACACCGTGACCGTGGTAAACGAGCGCATGGTGCCCGCGAATGAGGCGTGGTGTGTGGATACCGATGCCTTTGTCTTTGCCCATCTGGAAGTTGACTTCTGCGATTACGGCTCTACCGGCATCTTCCAGCTCATCCCCGGAACCTCTTACTACAGAGCACTGCTTGCCTCTTACGGCAACTTGATCTGCAAGAATCCCGGCGGTTGTGTAAAGATCATCAACTGCGCAGAGGCTTAAATGACTACATGGCGGTTTTGAAGGATCGTTCTTTCAAAACCGCCTATATTGAAAGGAGAACGAAACGTGACAAAAGAAGAGCTTTATAAACGGGTATGTTCTGTTTGTCCTCTGGAAAAAAGCGATTTTGAAGAGGATCTCAGTTGTGCGGTAAGAGAGCTGTGCGCCATGTTTGGTGAACGGTACGTGCGGGATGAGAGCAGGGAGATTCCCGTGAAGGAAGGCTATATTCCCGCGCTTTGCTCTGCTGTTTTGTTTTTCAGAACGGGGGAGGAGAGCGAGCGCAGACGCTTTTTGGAGCGGGCGAAGGACGCCTTTTTAACGGTTTGGCGGCAGAATGCCGATAAAAGAAGGAAAAGGGAGGCGGTTACGGATGGACGTGTCGATTGCTGATGTGGAAGTGTATCTGAATACCTTGATCGCAGAGTATTCGGACACACCCTCGGAATTGAAGGAATATCTGGTGCAGGAGCTTAACGGCGTTCAGCAGTTGTATTTTAAGAGATTTGCAAAGGAAGTGACCTCTGTTTCCCAGGCGGCATCCTCCGATCAGACGATTTTGCTTTCATCCGGGCTGGATGCCTGCTTGCAGGCTCCTCAAAAGGAGGATGTGATCGCGGTCTTTTACGAAGGAGAACGTCTTCCCATCTTTGAGTATGAGGATTTTTTGTCTTCCGCCCGTCCCGGATGTGCCATCAAGGGAGAAACGGTATATCTGCGAAGAAGCGCACCGCCCAATACAGATTATATGGTGGAGGTGGTCTTTCGGGCGTGCCCCAAGGCGGTGCTCTCTTTGGGCGGCACCATTCAAGGCGCGGTCTATATCCCCCCGATGTATTTGCCCATGCTGACCAACAAAATGAAGGAATGCATCGCCCGATCCGCACTGCAATATGAGGATGCCGATCATTACGCCAAAGCGTATAACAATTGGATCGCCTTTTTGCAAGCAGAGGAGCAAGGGGGCGCTTTTGCAAAAGAAAAGGAAGGATGTGCCACGGGCGAAATGAAAAGCCGCGCGGCGCTGTAAGAAAGGAGAAGCATGGGGTAAACACTTGTAAAAAGCCCCCTTAGCGGGGTAAAAGAACAATGGATCAAGGAAAAGAAAAGTACCTTTACAGGGATCTCACAGGATGCAGGAGCAACGTTTTTGAATCTCTTTCCCGACGATAGCGGGACCTTGCGTACCCACGCACCCTTTAAATCGGCTGGGATCTCTTCTTTGCCGGGCAATATCCGCGCCATCAGGGCATACGGCTCTTCCTTGATCCTTTTAAATTATGAAAGCGGCTATTACGGTATTTACGTACTGAAGCAGGGCACCGTTACCAAAACGGGAACGACGGTATCTACCTATCATTATGACAGCGACGGCAGTGAATTCTGCAGTCAGCTCATCCTTTGCGACGAGCAATCGGCAGAGCTGGATGAAGGGTGTACCCACACCAAGCTGGTATTCTTTCCTGCAAAAATGTATTGTTGTCTGGGCAGTGACGGCGTTCCCTCTTCCTACGGTTACTTACCTGATGCCATTCCTTCTTTTCGCTTTGCCACTCTTTCCAAGGGGCGGCTTTACGGAATAGCGGGACAGAAGATTTATGTGTCGGGAGAAGGGGGCATGCTTGATTGGACCTTTGATGAAGAGGACTGTGAAAAACCCGATTCAAGACACGCTTGGGTTGGAAGAACGCTGACCTCCACCGAGGCACAGCTTCCCATTACAGCGCTGGTTTCCTATAAAAACGAGGTGCTTATTTTCAGAGAAAACGCCATGCAAAGCGTGGTGGGTGCTGAAAATCCTTATACTGTAAAGGATTTGTTTAAGGTGGGCACCTCCTATGGAAAATCAGTAAAGGAAGTGGATGGAAAGCTTTATTTCATTTCAAAGAATCGGGTATTTTGCTATAACGGCAGCACGGTTGTCAAACTGCCCGCACCGGAAAAGGATGTGTTTTTAACGGGCGCCGCAGGCGTGCTTGACGGGAAATACTGCTTTTACGGTGAAGCAGGGGAAAAAAAGAAGGTGTATACGTATGACGCAGACAGCAAAAGCTATGCCTGTGTCACGGTAAGCAAAGCCGTGCGGGAATTTGCACTATGTAATGATGTACTGTACGCGCTGGTGGGCGAAAAAGGGGAGGCAGATGCGCTGTACTGCTTATCGGCAGACAGAAGCGCCGTGTGCTTTGAAGCACGGTTTCCTCTGATGAGCGACCGCTTTTTGAGCGCATCGCTTTATTCCACTGTTTTGCGTGCCACACTGCACGGTGCGTGTACAATGCGCGTGTGTGCCAAAGCTTGCCATGGATCAGGAGCGACCAATACCTATACGCTCGGTACCTTTTCGGGAGGCGCAGGAGAGGTGACCTACAGACTGCAAAAAAGACTGCCGTCGGCAGAGGAATGGACGCTGATCGTTGAAGGAAGGGGCGACATGACTTTTAGAGGATATGAGTGCAGTTGCCGTGCAAAAATACGTTGATTGGGAGGGTACATGACGGAATATGATATCGTGTTGGTGTTGGTAACGATCGTGGGCTTTGTGATCAGCGTGGCGTCTGTGGGCATCCGCTTTACAAGAGCTGTGGGACAGGTGGAGTCGGCAACCAATGCCCTCACGCAGGCGGTGGCGGAGCTGCGGCAGGTGATCACGGAACTAAAAAGCGAAAATAAAAGAGAGCACGAGGAGCTGAGGGGACGGCTCAATCGGGCAGAAAACAGAATCGTCAGACTGGAAACCGAGGTGGAAGGGCTGAGAAAGGAGTAATTTTGAGCGGAAAAGAAATACTGAAAAAGCTGACCAGCAGAAAATTCATTGCCATGCTGTTGGGTGTGGCGCTGGGATGTGCCATGGCGTTTGGCATAGAAGGGGAAGAAATTTCTACCGTCGCCGGGGCGGTAACCTCTGTGGTGTCGCTGGTCTATTACATGTTTACCGAAGGAAAAATTGATCGGGCGGCACTGTCTTC
>JAFTMP010000191.1 GCA_017452335.1 Clostridia bacterium | reverse complement strand
GGCGTTTCTTTTTGAAAGCGGTGCATACCCTTTACTTTTTTGCTTTGAAAATATTCCGTTTCCGCTTGCGGAATGCGGCGTTTCAGCCGCAAGGAATATTTTGGAACGGCACATGAAAAGTTTCCCTAAATGAGCTGTTTGGGGTGCCGTTTGGCGCACTTTTTCTTTGCGCCTTTAGCTGCCAAAGAAAAAGTGGAATTCATATTAGGAGAATGTGTTGATGGAGGAGTACTATTGTACTTCTTGCGGTGAATTACTTACTATTCAAGAAGGATATAAAAAAAGCACCCGTTTTGCCTTTTTGACAGGCTTTGCGGGTGCTTTTTCGTGCTTTTACGGCAAAGGTTAGTTTGCCGCGTTTATAGTTTTTGGGAATCCAATCCCTTTTTTCGGAGTTGCTTTGCAACGCCAAGGGGCTTGGCGGGGTCTCGGGGTAGAACCCCGAGCGGGTTCCAAGGACGGTGCCCTTGGCGGGGTAGGGGGCAGTGCCCCAAATGACTTTTTTAAAAACTTGGGGGTGTTTTGGCGGGTGCCTTGAGTGGAATTTAAAAAGGAACATCCAGCGACAGGCACACCTCATTGGGCGCTTCGGCATAGAGCATATCGCAGGCGCTCAGGGTGATCCTGCAATTTAACAGCGCAGGGGCGCTGATGGGCGCCGAAAGGGATGCCCCTTGAAGGGTCAATGAAGGTGCAAAAATGCAAATTTTGGCGGCGTGCTCCTGCTCCAAATTAAAAATGGCAATGCGCGCTCCGTTTTCATCTGCCCACTGTGCACATTTTTGACAAAGCGCCACAAATAGGGGAAACTGTTCTTTAAGGGACTGAACGGGAAAAAGTGCACAGAGCAATTCATTCAGCTTTTCGGGGTCGTGCTCGTAGGGCGTATAGCGCAAACGGGCGGGAAATTGCATATTGGAATTACACATAGGTCCACCTTTCAGCTCCATTAAAGAATTCTATAAAAAGCGAAAGGGCATATCAATTGCCTTGACGCAGTCACCCCGCCAAAGGAAGTGACTGCGCGACAGTCAATAAGCCCTCCCGAAACAAAAACCGCGTAAGGCGGGTTTCCCACACCTCACACGGCTTACTTTTGCGTAATACCATAATATTCACCGCCCTAATACCCAACTGTCTCGGGGGAATTTTCGGGTGGCAGCGTGAGGTACTTTCATTACCCTTTGCCGATGCTTTACATTGCCGTGCAAAGCACCGAACGGCTTTCTGCTTCGGTACGAGACTCCAAAGACCGAGCACAAAAAACGTGCCCGCAAAAGTGATGCAGGCACGGGAAATTTAAAAAATTCCGCAAGGAAAAAACCTATACTAAAAACCCCTTGAAAAAGAACGAAAAATATGTTATACTCTTCCTTGGGTGCCGGTTATCCGGTTGTATAGGACGTGCTTTCATCACATCTTATGCAGGGCTGTCGTATTGCCGTACGACAGCCTGCCTTTTTTTGTTGCCTTTATTATACTGCAAAAAGAAATTTTTGTCAAGTGGTTTTGAAAAGACGGGGCTTTGTCTTGCAGAATATCCCAAAAGAATCAACTTTCCCGCCAAACGACAGTTTGGCGCGTTCAAAGTTTTTGAGGGGGTATGGGGGCGGCTTTTTTCAAAAAGCGCCCCCATAAGTTTTCACACATTTGGCGCATCCTCATACAATGGTAGAGAAGAGGGGCAAAGACCTTGACCCTCTATTCCTTAAAGGAGGACGAAAGATGAACTGCCTGTGCAACCTGTTTGATAACGAGATCGTTTGGATCATCATTATTGCTCTGATCCTGCTGTGCTGCTTCTGCGGCTCGGGTAACAATGTTCGTTCCTGCGGCTGTGGCTGCTGACGATAAATGAGCTAAGGGGGAGCCTCAAATGCAGAATGCATTTGGGACTCCCCCGATGTTTTTTTGTGGCAAGATGCCGCGTTTTTTCGTTGGGGTGCGTTGGGGAGTATTTTTGTGGGGTGCTTTTTAAAAAAAGCCACCCCCACACCCCCGCAAAAACTTTGTTGTGCGCCAAACTATCGTTTGGCGTGGAAAGAGATTTGTATGCGCCCGTTTTGCCCTTTTGGTGGGCTTTGCGGGTATTTTTATTCTTCTATTCTTTGGCAAACGACAGTTTGCCGCATTCAAAGTTTTTGGGATCCACCCCTTTTTACGGAGTTGCTTTGCAACTCCAAGGCAAAGCAACTCCATGGGGCTTGGCGGTTTCCAAAGGCAGAGCCTTTGGCGGGGTCTCGGGGTAGAACCCTGAGGGGATTCCAGAGGCAGAGCCTTTGGCGGAGTCTCGGGGTAGAACCCCGAGCGGGTCTTGGGGGCAGAGCCCTTGGTGGGGCAAAGCCCAAAATAGTTTAATAGACTGCATTTATACATAAAACTCCGCCTGGTCCTCTAAGCGCAGGCAAGATAGATACCCCGAAAAGGAGGCACCGCAGTCGATGTTGATGTAGTTGTTTTTGCGAAAAATCTCCCATTTTCCGCAAAGCAGCTTTGTGGGTGTGTGCCCGCAGACCACGAACACGTCGGGATCACGAAAGGGCGGGACGTCATAGTCGGGACGGGCGCAGGTCAACTCCATGGCGGTGTGGGCGCCAAAGGGCTTTTCTAAAGGTGCCTCGGGGAAGCTGTGTACCAAAAGATAACTTTTTGTGTCAAAATCCACCGTTTCGTAAGGGGAGAAGTCCTTTAGATAGTCTAAAAGGGCAAAGCGTTCCTCAATGGGCAGGGCTTTAAACTGCTTTAAGGTCACGTCGCCTCCGTCCTGTTGCCAGTGAAGCATTTTTAAAAGCAGGTCGGGGGTGAGGGTGGTGTCGTAGTTTTCCTCGGTGATCTCTTGCAAAAGCGGCTCCAGCACCTCCAGCGCCATGAGCTCGTGGTTACCCAAGATGGGGAAAACATTGGGCATCATGGAAAGCTCTTGCAGCAGCTTTACGCCCCCTTCGCCGCGGTCGATGATATCGCCCAAAATATACAGGGTATCGTCCTTTGAAAAGGAAATTTCACTGAGCATCTTGATGAATTTTTCATAAGAGCCGTGCAGATCGCTCATTACGTAGGTCATAGGTCCTCCTATTCGATAATGAAAAGATAGAAAAGAGCACTTGCGTAGGGATGCAGGCGCTCTTTTTTGAAAAACACGAATGGGTTTGATTGGTTTTTATTTCTCTTGATCCTCTGTTTTTTCTTCTTGCGCCGTTTCGGGCTGTGTCAATTCTGCCGCACGCTGTTTGGTGGTTTTGGCAACGAACATACCAAGGGTGAGAAGGGCAATGGGGAAGAGCAGGCAGATGGTGCTGTTTAAGAGAAGATCGGATAGCGGAGAGAACACCGTGGGAAATGTGAGGGGGATTCCTGCCTGCTTATATGTATTGAAAATGTGCAGGAGATTGGAAATATTCAACACGGTGGTGAATCCGGAGGCTCCTAACGCCAGAAGGCAGGGCAGGAAAAAGAGCTCGGTTGCTGCAAAGTTGAGCACCTTGTTTTTGGGGAACATGGCGCCAAAGGTGAACACGATCAAAAGCAGATACGCGCCTATCTCCAGAGGGGAGGCAAAGCCTCCAATCAAGGAAAGAGCAGTGGTTTGGCTGTTGAACAGGAACACTCTCACCAAATCAATCACGGAAGACAGCAGAGAGCATCCGATGGGAAGGATCAGAGAGACGATCAACAGCTTTCCACATTTTTTGCGAAAAAGCGAGACGATCACGCCGACTATTGCCGCAATACCGCACAGCAGGAGAACAAGAGAAATGGAATTGAATACCAAATTCACCAAAAGAGGTCCTTGATAGCGAACGGCGGAGGAAATCTGTCCGATCAGGGAAATGCTTCCCATTAAAAGCGAAAGAAGCTTGGTGCCAAGCAGAAGGATCCATGAGATGAGCGCCAAAACAGGCAGTTTTTTCGTTGTCATATTGTTTTTACTCCTTTTGAAAAGTTATTTTACGAAAGCAGGGCGGTAAGCTCGCCCACATCCTTTAAAATATAGGTGGGATTGACACCCGTTTTTTCAATGTCCGCGATCGTCCCCTCGCCGGAGAGCACGAACGCGCCGTCAATGCCGGCGTTGAGCGCGCAGGCGATGTCGGTATACAGGCGGTCGCCGATGAGCAGAGCCTCTTCCTTTTTATATCCCGTTTTTTCCAGCGCCATATAGACCATATCGGGCTGGGGCTTGCCGATGAAGCGGGGGCGCTTGCCCGTGGCGCGGAAAAGCATCTCGCAAACCGACCCGCAGTCGGGCACGTAGCCGTAGGCGGTGGGGCAGACCCAGTCGGGATTGGTGGCAATAAAGGTCACCCCGCGGGTCAAAAGCCGTGAGCAGTCGTCAAGCTTTTTGAAGGTCAGCTCGGTGTCAAAGCCGCACAGCAGGCAGGTGATGGCATCAAAATTGCCCCCTTCCAGGGTGTCGGTGATCTGTAGTCCTGCCTCCCGCAGTTCTTTTTTCAAGGACTCGGTTCCTGCCACATAGATTAACTCCTCGCTGTGGTGGGCAAGCAGGTGCTTTGCCGTTGCCTGCACCGAGGTGACAAACTGGGAAAGTGTTGCTTCAATGCCCATTTTGTTGAGCTTTTCCACGTAGCTCTGGGCACTTTTGCTGGAATTGTTGGTCAAAAAGAGGTATTCACCCCCGATCTCCTCGATCTTTTTTAAGAAGGGGAGCGTGCAGGGGAAGAGATCGCCGTCAAGATAGAGCGTCCCGTCCATATCTAAAAGAAAGAGCTTTTTGTTTTTTAAAGAGTTGCCTTCCATATTCTTTAACTGTTTTGCCCTTGACAAAACAAGACCTTTCGTGTATAATAAGGGTACAGGATAAGGCATCGGCAACGGTTGTCTTAAATCACAAGAAAAAAGGTAACTGCGACTTTTCGACGGAGGCGGTTACTTTTTTCCTTTATATACGATGGTGAGCACCAAATCCTATCCTGCAAGAAAAAGTATACCGCAAAAGACAGACTTTGTCAACAGATGGTGAAAAATAAAGCCGTCTGTCTCTTGACAAACGGCAGTTTTAGCGGTATAATGATTACAGGATAAGGCATCGGCAACGGTTGCCTTAGTTTAATCGGAGAAAAAGTAACCGACTATTTTGGGCGAAGGCGGTTACTTTTTTCCTTTATATACGATGGTGAGCACCAAGCCCACCAGAGCAATCATGACCGTGCAAAAATCAAAAAGATTTTCAAGTGTGATGTATTGCATGCGTATCACCTCCCCTCAGAAGACCCGAAGGGAGAAAAGAAAACAAGAGCAGTCCTTCTCCCAACGGGAGAACAGACAACCGCCACCGAAGCAAGCCCTATCCTGCAAAAAAGAGTATACCGCAAAAGACGTATTTTGTCAAGAATAAGAAAGACCATCTTGCCTCTCTTTGAGAGAAAAGCAAGACGGTCTTTTTTTCGTTCAAAGTTTTTTGGAATTCTTAAAACCTTTTTTTCAAAAAAGGTTTTAAGTGGGGTCTCGGGGTAACACCCCGAGGGGAGCTTAGAAGGGCGACGCCCCAAGGTATCCTTTTTACTTCACCTGCGCGAAGCCCACCTTGCGGTAGACCTTGGAGAGAGTCTTGGAGGCGCGGCGGTATGCCTGCTCGGAGCCCTTCTTCATCAGACTTTCCAGATAAGGCTTGTCGCCCATGAGGGCGTTGAACTTGTCCTGCACGGGGGCAAGGGTGTCTGCCACCGTTTCACCCACAGCCATCTTGAAAGCACCATAGCCTTGACCCTCAAACTCCTTCTCCACTTCTTCGGGAGTCTTGCCCGTGAAGGCGGAATAGATGGTAATGAGGTTGTTGATACCGGGCTTGTCCTCGCCTCTCTTCACTTCAGAGCCCGAGTCGGTAACGGCGCGCTTGAACTTCTTCACGATCACGTCCTTGGGATCAAGGATGGACACGTACGCCATGGGGTTCTCGTCCGACTTGCTCATCTTTTTGGTGGGCTCGGCAAGGGACATGACCTTGGCGCCTGCCTTGGGCAGCAGTCCCTCGGGGATCACGAAGGTGTCACTGTAAAGATTGTTGAAGCGGTTTGCAACATCGCGCGCCAGCTCAATGTGCTGGAGCTGATCTTGACCAACGGGCACATAGTCTGCGCCGTAAAGGAGAATATCCGCCGCCATGAGTGCGGGGTAGGTAAAGAGCCCTGCGTTGATGTTTTCGCTGTGACGGGCGCTCTTATCTTTAAACTGAGTCATACGGGAAAGCTCACCGAACATGGTGTAGCAGTTGAGCACCCAAGCAAGCTCTGCGTGGCAGGGCACGTGGCTTTGCACAAACAGGGTGTTTCTTTCGGGGTCAAGACCGCAGGCCATATATATGGCGTACGCCTCGTAGGTGCGCTTACGAAGATCGGCAGGCACCTGGCGCACGGTGATGGCGTGCAGGTCGGCAACGCAGAAATAGCAGTTGTACTGCTCCTGCAGAAGGTTCCAGTTGCGGATGGCGCCCAAATAGTTGCCGATGGTGAGAATGCCGCTGGGCTGTACGGCAGAGAGAATTGTTTTTTTATTTTGCAGCTCTTGAGGTTGATTCATGATGCTCCTCTTTTCTGATAATTGATCGTTCTTTCTTATCATCATACCACATTTGCCCTATCTTTTTCAAGTACTTTTGCGATTTTTTGTTTTGCGGGGGAAACTTTTTATAAAAAGTTTCCCCCGCACCCCCTTCAAAAATTTTGTATGCGCCAAACTGTCGTTTGGCGGGAAAGGACAGCAGCTCTTTGGCTGACGGCGGTGTTGCTGTTTATCCACGTAGTTGTTACCGAGTTCGGGACGAAGGGGTGGTATCCCCCCCCGCCGTGCCTGTGGCATGGCTCTGCCCCTTTAGGCAAGGGAGGCAAGTATCCCTCCACCATTTTGCACAAAATGCAAAATGGTCCCCCTCCCTTTAGGCAAGGGAGGCAGTATAGGTGGCGCGCCTTCCGCGTTGCGGAAGGCTTTCAGATTGGAAAAAGGGAGACTGAAAGTCACCGTTGGCCATCTGCTGATGATAAAACTTCAAAATCAGTTTTTAACATTTGTGTTTTTGGTAACGGAAAGTGTTTTCAAAACCCGAAAAAGATCTTTTCGGGTTTAAAATTGCCGAGCGCTCCGCAG
>JAFTMP010000019.1 GCA_017452335.1 Clostridia bacterium | reverse complement strand
TAGAGTAATTCTTTGGGACTCATGGTGGCGCTCCTTTCTTTTGGGGGTGCTTTGCGCGCCCCTCTGCATGTAGTTTGTGCCAAAGCAGGGAAGTTATACGTATGAAAAAAGAAAAAAAGGTTGAAAAAAGGTCAGATAAAAGAAGCACAGACTCAAACTGAATCTGTGCTTCACTATTTTTTGATTATTTGGTCGGACGAATGCTCTTATTCTTCTTCCAGTTGAATTCTCAGCGTACCGCCCAAGGCGTTCAGCATTGTATAGTCCGTTTCCTCAATTTGTATGGGGGTATCAAAGCCCAGATAGAGCACAAAACCGTGATCCTCGGGTGAAACGCGCTTGGCGCGGATGTTGATTGGCGCGTTTTTAATTTCAACAACATCTCCTATAGGGAAGTTCCTGGTGAACGCCTCCGATGGATCGGTGTCCCCGAATTTGATCATGATGCGGTATTTGCCCAGTGCGCCGTCATAGCTCCTCATGCCATCACCGCAATACTTGCCCTCGTTTTCCGAAAGGGCACGGACGCTGTACCCGCCTGTAGGGTGAGAATATCGGATGTTCAGCTCGATTTTATTGGAAAGCAGTCTTTTAGCGGAAAGGCTTTGAATCCCGATGCTTTCGGAACTAAGGGGACTTGTTAAAAAGCCGATTGCAAGCGCCAGACTCACCGCCACTGCCGCAAGAATGACCCCAAGCGCGGGCTTTTTGTATTGAAGCACGGATGCCACACGGGTTTTTACGCCCACCTCACTAAACGCCGGGGGACAAGCCGCAAATCTGTGCTTTTTTACACTGCAAGCCAAAAGGGCTTGGGAATAATCGGCTCTTTGCCCGCGGTCAAGGGCGGCAATCACCTTTTGATCGCATGCAAGCTCAATATCTCTGCAAAATAAGATGTACCCAAGCCACACCAAAGGATTGAACCAATGGAGCGTGAGCACCAAAAACCCCAGGGGCTTCCAAATGTGGTCCTTGCGGTGGATATGCGCTTGCTCATGTGCCAAAACGTAAGGCATTTCCTGATTTGTGATCCGATAGGGCAGATAAATCTTTGGCTTCACGATTCCAAAGACAAAGGGAGAAACTATATGTTCGCTTTGGAAGATGTTGTCACGAAGCAGTACTGCCGTGCCAATCTTTGATTTTACATGAAAATGACTGATCACAGTGTAAAGAAGCATTCCCGCAATGCCCGCGATCCAAGCTATCGATAAAACTGGAATGAGGATCTGCAAAGGATTTGCACTCGTTGCAGGATCGGGCGCAAAAGATCCGCTTATTACAGGATTTATCACAGCATTAAGGATCGGAATGCCGGAATTGATTTTGGGTGTGGCATCCATCATGATATCCGGGCTAACGGTTTGCGCGCTTGGTATCAGACTCAGCGCGCTTTCGATCGTGAAAGGACAGATCAATCTGACAGCAACGATCCCCCAAAGAAGCACATTGATCCACTTGGGCGCTTTTTTGAAGAGCACTCTGAAAAGAAGCACCGCAAGAAGAAGGAAGCTTGCCGCAATACTCATATTAAAGATGTGTAAAAAAAGCTCTGACATTACTGTTCTCCTTTCCGATAACGGTCAATTAGCTCCTGCACCGCGTCAATATCTTTTTCTGACATCTTTTGATGCTTGGTAAAGGCGGCAATAAAGGCGGGTAGGGAATTTTCAAAGGTTTTTTCCATCATCTCGTCGATCTGCGCCGCCTGTACCTCATCCTTTGTCACAAGGGCGCTGACAATGGTATTTTCATTTTTCAGAACGCCGCGGTCAGACAGCCGTTTGATCACGGTATAGGTGGTGGTGGGCTTCCATCCAAGCCGCTCTTTACAAAGCGCAACCAGTTCACTGCTCTTGATCGGCTCATGCTCCCATAAAATCAAGCAAAAGCGATATTCACTTTCAAATACTTTCGGTGTTTCCATCATGATCTCCTTTTCTCTAATCTGTTAGAGTACATGTATATTCTAACGCGTTAGAGTGGTTTTGTCAAGAGGTTTTTGAAATTTTTTTCAAATTATTTTCCCAATATAAAAAACGGTTGCCAAAAGCAACCGTTTGAGCGTGTCGACAATCCCCTTTTCAAAAGAAGACCGGGTTTAAAACTGCCCGTTCTTTAGGAGTTTTTGAAGGTTTTTAGGGGACCTTGGTCCACCTAAATGGGGTTTGGGGCAAAGCCCCAAATAGTTTTTTTACTTCAATAATTCTCGCACCACGTACGATGCGATCAAAATGCCTGCCGAGGAGGGCACGAAGGGCGAGCTTGCGGGTGCGGCTTTGCCCTTGGGAGTGTCATCGTCAAAAAAGGCGGGCTTGATGGGCTCCTCCTTTGAAAAGAGCACCGGCAGATGGGTGATGCCTCTGCTCTTTAATTCCCTGCGCATCACTCTTGCAAGGGGGCAGACCGAGGTTTTTGAAATGTCGGTGATCTCTAACATCTCGGGGTGCAGCTTGTTGCCCGTGCCCATGGAGGAAATAACGGGCACGCCCGCTTTTTTGCACTGTTCAATAATGGCGAGCTTTCCCGAAACGGTGTCGATGGCGTCCACTACAAAGTCGCTTGATGAAAAATCAAAGTTCTGTGCGTTTTCGGGCAGAAAAAATTCCTTGCGTGCAATCACATTGCAGTTAGGATTGATTTCCTTAATGCGCTCTTCCATCACTGCCACCTTGTCTTTGCCCACAGTGGAAGAAAGAGCAATGATTTGGCGGTTGATGTTGCTTTCGCTCACCGTGTCATGATCTACGATCTCAATGGTACCCACGCCGCTTCTGGCAAGCATTTCGATCACGTACCCTCCAACGCCCCCCACGCCGAAGACGCTGACCTTTTTTGAAAAGAGCAATTTCTGCCCTTCATTTCCAAAAAGCATTCTGTTTCTTAAAAAACGATCCATAATAATACTCCGAATAAATATTGAAAATGCCGAATTTCCTGCCATAAGGTGGGTAAACTTCCTTATATTTTGCATTGAAATGGGCAAGAAAGGATGTTATACTAAAAGCACCGAATGGAAAGGAGGAGAAAAAAAGAGAACTTCCCCCGTCTTTTGACGGGAAACGAAAAGAAAAGGAGATTTCAAAATGAAAAAATGTATTGCAATTTTACTGGTATCCCTCATGATGCTTTCAAGCATCGGTGCGGCAGGCGCTTTTGCAAGCGAGAGCACAGGAGCGCAACAGGAACAGCATGCCTTTGAGAGCTTGCTTGACCAAGCGTTTTGCTGTTTGAAAGAAAAGCTGGGGAATCTTTCAAAGGATTTTGATTGGTCATGGCTTGATTTTTCAAACCTCATTCCCGACAAAGAGGACGCAAAGCCCTTACCTGATGAAGAACTGCCCGAAAAAGCATCCGATGATGTTGTGACATCCCTACCCCTTTCAGAGGAAGAGCAACAGCCGCCCGAGGATGTCGTTTTGCCCGAAGAACCAAAAGAGGAAGTAAAGCCTTCCCCCGAAGAAGAGGGAAAGCGTGAAGAATCGGTGATGGAAGAGGACCACATTCTTGCTTATGAACAAGAGGTGGTGCGTCTTGTCAACGAGGAGCGTGTCGCAAGAGGTCTTCCTGCCCTTACATACTCGGCAGAGCTTTCAAACGGTGCGCGGGAGAAGAGCGCGGACATGCAGAAACTGGGGTATTTTTCCCACACCAGCCCCACCTACGGCTCTCCCTTTGATCAAATGAAGGCACGTGGGATCAGCTACCGCTATGCGGGCGAGAACATCGCCATGGGCTACGCCACCCCCGAAGCGGTGGTGGATGCCTGGATGCATTCCGAAGGGCACAAAGCCAATATTTTAAGCGAGAATTTTAAAGAGATCGGTGTGGGCTATATTGAAAACGGTCATTACTGCACCCAGTGGTTTAAAGGCTGATACGTTGTCAACGGCTTTTGCCGATATAATAGCGGTCGATGTTGATGACAGCCACAAAGGTGGGATCGTAGCTTTTTACAAGTGTGCCCACCGCTTCCCGCAGTTGCTTTTCGCTCATGCGTATACCGTGAGGCATTAAGCAATCGAAAATTACATTGGTGTGCTCCTCGCAGGGCACCATGCGCAGATCGTGCACATCCAGCTCGGGGTGCACGGTCTGTATTTCTTTATGAAGCCACATAGAAAAGGCGGAAAGCCGTTCGTCTGTGGTACAAATGGGATCATAGTGCACCACCAGGTGAATACCCAACTGCTCATATACCGCCCGCTCAATGCGGTCAATGAGATCATGCCCCTCCAAAACATCGGTGTCGGAAGAGAGCTCCACATGCACCGAAGCAAATTGTCTGCCGGGTCCGTAGTCGTGCATCATCAGATCGTGGGTGCCCAGCACCCCGGGATAGGAATGGACCATGCTTTTTAATTCTGCCACTCTCTCGGGCGAGGGTGCTCGTCCAAGCAGAGGATTGATGGTTTCTTTAACCAGCCCAAAGCCGTTATATAAAATAAACAGCGCAACCGCAACGCCTACCCAGCCGTCAAGATCCAGCACGGTATAATGGCTGATGATCCCTGCGATGAGAACCGCTCCGGTGCTCAGCACGTCGTTTCTGCTGTCTGCCGCTGTTGCCTTCAGGGTGTCGGAGGCAATTTTGCGCCCTAAGCTTTTATTAAAGTACATCAGCCACAGCTTTAACAGAATGGAGAAAACGAGAATCACGATGGCAAGGGGACGCAGGGTGACGGGGGAGGGGGATAAAATGTGCTCGATACTGCTCATGAACAGCTCCACGCCGATGAGCATGACGCACAGTGCCACCATGAGCCCTGCCAAATATTCATATCTACCATGCCCGTAGGGATGCTCCTCATCGGCAGGCTTTTCCGAGAGCTTAAAGCCCAGCAGGGAAATAATGCCCGAGGCGGAGTCTGACAGATTGTTGACGCCGTCTGCAATCACGGAGACCGATCCGCCCATAAGAAAGACACCTGCCAAAATTTTTAACAGCGCCAGCAGGGCGTTGACTGCAATGCTGACCCACCCCGCCAGCTTTCCCACAGCCGTGCGGATCTTGGGGTCTTTTTCATTTTTATAGTTGGGCACAAAAAGTTTTAAAAGAATTGTTGTCATAGATTATCCTTTAGCTTTCAGTTTACCGCTCTTGCTCTTGACTGAAAATTTGAAGAGCATCAAAAATAGAGCGCACGGGAATGATCTTTACCCCGTCAATTTTGGAAAGCATCCCTTTTTCGCAGTTTCCTTTAGGCAAAAGAACGGTGGTGAAGCCCAGTCTTGCCGCTTCCTTGATCCGCTGATCGGCAAAGGACACAGGACGGCACTCGCCCGACAGTCCCAGCTCGCCAAAGGCGATCACCGTTTCCCCAATGGGACGGTCCTTGAGGCAGGAGATCAGTGCCAGTGCCAGCGCTAAGTCACTGCCCGGCTCGTCCACCCGCAGTCCGCCTACCACGTTTAAATAGACGTCGTTTGAAGAAAAGCGAAGACCCAGCCGCCGTTCCAGCACCGCTAAATTGAGGCATGCGCGGTTATAGTCAATGCCGTTGGAGGTGCGGCGGGGGGATGGGAAGACGGTGGGAACGGACAGTGCTTGAATTTCGGCAATCAAGGGACGGGAGCCCTCCATGATGCATACGGCGCAGTTGCCCGAAACGCCCTTGGGTCTACCCGAAAGAAGAAGGGCGGAGGGATTGGGTACTTCGATAAGCCCTTTGTCGGTCATTTCAAAAACGCCGATCTCATTGGTGGAGCCGTAACGGTTTTTCACTGCACGGATGATGCGAAAGGCATTTTGCCGCTCGCCCTCAAAATAAAGCACCGCATCCACCATGTGCTCTAACACCTTGGGTCCTGCAATGCCCCCTTCTTTGTTTACATGACCTACCAAGATCACAGAGATCCCCTGTCCCTGGGCGCAGTTGATGAGCTGCAGGGCAGTTTCTCTGACCTGGGAAACGCTTCCGGGGGCAGAGTTTAAACGGTCATCGAAGATGGTCTGAATGGAGTCGATGATCAGATAGTCGGGTGCAATGCGGGTGCATTCCGAAAGGATCTTTTCAATATTGGTCTCGGTGAGCACAAATAAATTGGGCGAGCTGACCCCCAGGCGCTTGGCGCGGTATTTTAATTGCCATTTAGACTCTTCTCCCGAAGAATAGAGCACCTTTGCGCCCTCTCCCAGCTTTTCACAGATCTGCATGAGCATGGTGGATTTGCCGATACCGGGCTCGCCTGCAAGCAGTACCACTGATCCCTGCACTAATCCGCCTCCCAGTACACGGTCAAGCTCATCTGTGCCGGTCTTTGCGCGCAGATATTCGGGCAGCTCCAGGTCGGCAAAGGGCAGGGCTTTATTGTCACTTCCCGCAATGGAACGGTTTTTCTGTGCCGTTCCTGCAGGCGCTTATTCGCGGAATTCCGTTTCGTCCATGGTGTTCCATGCACCGCATGCAGGGCATTTGCCGCTCCATTTGGTGCTGGTGTGTCCGCAATCACTGCAGAGAAACAGGGTCTTGTTTTTG
>JAFTMP010000190.1 GCA_017452335.1 Clostridia bacterium | reverse complement strand
GGACTTCAAGAAAGTTGCCGGAATGATGGAATTGGCAGACGTGCTGGACTCAAAATCCAGTGGTAGCGATACCGTGCGGGTTCGACCCCCGCTTCCGGCACCAGAAAACGACAAGTTTCGGTTGAAACTTGTCGTTTTTAGTTTTATTTGGTTTTTTTACTACGGACGAACGGATTTGAGATCGGGATGAAGCTTGGATTGGTATTGGAAGGCGGCGGTGTGCGGGGGATTTATACCGCGGGGGTGTTAGATTGCTTGATGGATCATGGCATCACCTTTCACGGAGTGATCGGCGTTTCTGCCGGGGCGATCCACGGCTGCTCCTTTTTGTCGGGACAGCGGGGGCGCAGTATCCGCTATTATACCAAGTACAGCAGAGACTACCGTTTTATGAGTATGCGCAGCTTTTTGACCACGGGAAACGTGGTGGGGGTAGACTTTTGCTACCACGAGCTGCCCGATAAGTTAGATGTGTACGATCACGACGCCTTTCTTCAAAACGGTGTCCCTTTTTACACCGTTTGCACCAATGTGGAAACGGGCAAGGCAGAGTATTTGCGGATCAGTGATATGCGGGGGCAGATCGACTATTTGCGCGCCTCGGCATCGCTTCCTTATTTTTCAAGGATCGTAGAGATCGAGGGCAAAAAGTATCTTGACGGCGGATGTGCCGACAGTATTCCCTTAAAGGCATTTGAAGAGCTGGGATATGCACGCAATTTGGTGATCTTGACCAGAGAAGAGGGCTATTTGAAAAAGCCCGAAAAGGCGCTGTTGGCATCGGTCTACCGCCGTTATCCCGCTTTTCGCCACACACTCTTACACCGCCATGAATGTTACAATGCCCAAAGCGCGTATGTCAAACAGCAAGAGGCGCTGGGCAGGGCGTTTGTGATCCGACCGTCATGCGCCCTGAATATTGGACGATTGGAAAAGGATCCCGCGGAGATTCAGCGGGTTTATAATATTGGATATGCAGACGCCACAAAAAAGATCGAAGAATTGAAGCGATTTATCGCGCAATTTATCGCGCAGGAACATACCGTATAATAAGCAGTGGGTGTCTCAAATGCAGAATGCATTTGAGACACCCATTTGTTTATTCGGAAAAGCCCTTTTCGCTCAAAGCCTTCAGATTAGAGGAGATCACATCAAGGGCGTTATAGAAATCGGTGCGTTGCGCATCGGAAAGTCCCTTTCCACCCAGTGCCACGGCGCGCTCCGCCAGCTTTTTCACGTTTTCGGCGGCATCCTTGCCCTTGTCTGTTAAAACCAGCATGGCGCGGTAAAGGGTAGGTCCCTCTCCCTTGCGCAAGATCATTCCTTTTTCCTCCAGCGCATTCATGGCGCGGGAGACGTCGGCTTTGTTTTTATCGCACAGCTCACACAGCCTTGCCGCGGTAATGCCCTCGGGATGGCGGTGCATTGCCACCAGATATACGGCGTGAGAGCCTTTGAGTCCGTAAGCAGCCATGGCATCACCGGCAATTTTATGCCAATATCGGGAAATCTCCGATAGGGCAAAGGTAAATTTTTCAAATCTCCCGATCATGGCACATGATTCTCCTTGATTACAGTACGTTGTTGCACTGATTATACAACAAAAAAGTTGCTTTGTCAACATCGGGATTGCAAATAAACTGTGACCAAAGCATGAAGGGACAGCCTCAAAATTTCCTTTGAGACTGTCCCTTTGGTTGTTTTAATGGTTAATTCTTTTGTTCTGCCTTCAGCTTTTTAGCGTTTGCAAGCATCAGCTTTAAGCGGTTTTCCTGGTTTACACGGCTGGCACCGGCATCATAGTCGATGGCAACGATGTTTACATCGGGCTTCAGCTCTTTAATGGGCTTCATCATGCCCTTGCCGCAGATGTGGTTGGGCAGGCATCCGAAGGGCTGGGTGCACACGATGTTTCCGCAACCCGATTCGGCAAGCTCCACCATTTCGGCGGTGAGCAGCCATCCCTCGCCCATCTTTACCGCGTGGTGGATGAGATCCTCTGCCATGTGTGCCACGTGATCAAAGGGCGTTGCCGTATCAAAATTGCTGTGTGCGCGGATGGCACGGGAAAGATCCTCTTTTTTGTTGCAAAGGAATTTGTAAAGGATCTTCCACAGGGGGTAGAGATATACCTTTTTTCTGTAGAGCTTAGGCTCCATCATGTAGTTGTACACGAAGAAGAGACAGAAGTCGTAAAGTCCGGGAACCACCACCTCAGCGCCCTCGGAAATGAGGAAGCGCTCCAAGTCGTTGTTGGCAAGAGGGGAATACTTTACAAAGATCTCGCCGACCACGCCCACCTTGACGCGGTCCTCTTTCTTGATGGGAATAGCGGCAAAGGATTTGACGATCTCTGCGTAGTTTTTCTTGATCTTTTTGTAGCTGATGCGTTGCGTACCAAGCTCGTGTCCCAGCTTTTTTGTCCACTGCGCACAGAGCTTTTCGCTCTCGCCCTTGTTGATCTCGTAAGGACGTACTTGGTTGTTTAAGCTCATCAGCAGATCGGCATAGAGGATGGCATACATCATACCGTGCAAGAGCTTTACCGAAAGCTTAAATCCGGGATGCTTTTCAATACCGTGCAAGCTGAAGGAGATGACCGGTACATAGTCAAAGCCCGCCTTGGCAAGCGCCTTTCTGATCAGCGAAATATAGTTGGAGGCACGGCATCCGCCGCCGGTCTGGAACATGATCAGCGCCACCTTGTGGGGATCGTATCTGCCCGACTGCAGTGCTTCAAGGAACTGTCCGATGACCAGCACCGCAGGGTAGCAGGTATCGTTGTGGGTATATTTCAATCCGATCTCGGGGATCTGCGCGTTACTTGTTTCAAGCAGCTCGGTCTTAAAGCCGTCTGTGGAAAGAATGCTCATGATCAGCTTGAAGTGGATGGGCAGCATGTTGGGGATCAAAATGGTGTATTCTTTTTTCATTTCCTCGGTAAAGGGAATAAAGTATCTATCCTGCATGTTGTTCAACCCCTTTCTTCAAGCGCCCCCAGCAGAGAGCGCAGTCTGATCTTCACGGCACCCAGATTGGTGATCTCGTCGATCTTAATTTGTGTATAATGCTTGTGTTTTGCTTCCAGGATGGAACGGATCTCGTCGGTGGTGATGGCGTCTACGCCGCATCCGAAGGATACCAGCTGTACCAGCTCCACGTTTTCATTTTCGCACGCAAAGGCGGCGGCTCTGTAAAGACGGGCGTGGAAGGTCCACTGGTCCAGCACCTTGACGTACTGCACAGGTGCAAGATGGGCAACGGTATCCTCAGTAACCACCACAAAGCCAAGGGAGGTCGCCAGCTTATCAATACCGTGGCAGATTTCGGGGTCCACGTGGTAAGGGCGGCCCGCTAAGATCATCACTCTCTTGCCATGCTCCTTTGCAAAGGCAAGGGCATCGGCACCTGCTTGGCGCAGCTCCTTCTTATACTGCTCGTAGTAGGCAAACGCCGCGCGCACAGCCTTCTTTGTTTCCGATTTGGAAATACTCTTGTCGATCTGCTGCAGTGCAGGCAGAAGGGTGGCAACCAGCTGCTTTTCGCTGTCTAAGGACAGGTAGGGGAAGAGGAAGCGTACCTTTTGCAGCTCCTCCATGTTGCCGTTGAGCAGCTCGGCATAGTAGGCTACCACGGGGCAGTTATAGTGGTTGTTGCCCGCGCCCTCGTCGATGTTGTAAGTAAGACCGGGATAGAAGAGCACATCCAGTCCCTTTTCCATCAGCTCCTCCATGTGACCGTGCATGATCTTTGCGGGATAGCATGCGGTGTCGGAGGGGATGGTGAACTGTCCCTTTTCATAGGTGGCACGGTTGGAAAGGGCAGAGAAGTGTACTTCAAAGCCGAGGGTGGTGAAGAGCTTGTGCCACAAAGGCGCGAACTCATACATGGAAAGCGCCATGGGCAGACCGATCTTGCCTCTCTTGCCCCCTTCTTGAGGCTTTAAGCTTTCGAAGAAGTCTCTCTTCCATTTGAACATGTTGGGAATTTCCTCTGCCTTGTCGATGCCCAGCGCCTTTTGGCACTGGTTGCCCGAAATGAATCTGCCGCCATCGGAGAATTTGTTAATGGTCAGATGGCAGTGGTTGGCACAGCCTTTGCAAATGGCAGAGGTGGAGTCGTGCTTAAAGGTTTTCAGTGCCTCGGGGGTAAGAATGGTGCTCTGTTCACTCTTCATTACGTGAAGTGCCGCACCGTAAGCGCCCATCAGACCTGCAACGGAGGGGCGGATGACCGTGGTGCCCAGCTCCTTTTCAAAGGAACGCAAAACGGCATCATTGTAGAAGGTACCGCCCTGTACCACCACGTGCTTGCCAAGCTCTTCGGGGCTGGTGGCACGGATGACTTTGTAAAGGGCGTTTTTCACGATACTTGCCGAAAGTCCTGCCGAAATATCCTCCACCGAAGCGCCGTCCTTCTGAGACTGCTTTACAGAGGAGTTCATGAACACCGTGCAACGGGAGCCCAGGTTTACGGGCGCCTTGGCTTTCAGACCCAGCTTTGCAAACTCTGCGATCTCATAGCCCATTGCTCTTGCAAAGGTCTCGATAAAGGAGCCGCAGCCCGAGGAGCAGGCTTCGTTTAACAGAATACTGTCAATGGCGCCGTTGCGGATGCGGAAGCACTTCATATCCTGTCCGCCGATGTCGATGATGAAATCCACGTCGGGCTGGAAGTGCTTGGCAGCAGTGTAGTGGGCAATGGTCTCGACCAGTCCTTCATCAATGTGGAAGGCGTGCTTGATCAGATCCTCGCCATAGCCCGTTACGGAGCTTCCGCAAATGGTGATGCGGTCGCCGCAAAGATCATAGATGATCTCAAGCTGTTCCTTTACCAGCTTGACGGGATTGCCCTTGTTGGAATTGTAGTATGTATAAAGCAGAGACTTGTCCTCTGCGATCAGAGCGAGCTTTGTGGTGGTGGAGCCGCAGTCAATGCCCAGCCATGCCTTACCGCTGTAGGTGGTAATGTCGGTTTGGGCAACGGTTGCCTTTTCGTGGCGTGCGCAGAATTCTGCGTATTCCTCCTCGCTTTCAAAAAGGGGAGGCAGACGGTCAGAGCGCTTCTTTTCATTGCGCGCGCTTTCCTCAATGCGGGAAACCAGTTCGTCAAATGCCAGCTCCTTGGCGTCGGTGGCATACATTGCCGCGCCCATTGCTACAGCATAAAGGGCGTATTCGGGGAAGATCGCCCGATCCTCTGTCAGCTCCAGCGTTTTGTAAAAACGGCGGCGCAGACCCTCGCAGTAGTAAAGAGGACCGCCCAAGAACATCACCTTTCCAACGATTTTTCTGCCTTGGATCAGACCCGTGATGGTCTGGTTGACCACTGCCTGGTAAATACTCATGGCAATGTCGGCTTTGCTGGCACCCTGGTTCAGTAAAGGCTGAATATCAGTCTTGGCAAACACACCGCAACGGGAGGCGATGGGATAAATACGGGTCGCCTTCAAGCTCTCCGCGTCCATTTCGTCCACCGTCATATTTAACAGTACTGCCATCTGGTCGATAAACGCACCTGTACCGCCGGCGCAAGAGCCGTTCATGCGCTCGTCAATACCGCCGCGGAAGAAGATGACCTTGGCATCCTCGCCTCCCAGCTCGATGACTGCACCGGTATCGGGGGCAAGACGGTTGACCACCTCTGCGGTGGCGTACACCTCTTGCACAAAGGAAAGTCCTGCCGCCTCTGCCATACCCATACCGGCAGAACCGGAAACGGCAACTGCAAGACGGTCAACGGGATGCTCCTTTTGAAGAGCCAACAGCATTTCAAGGGTGGTTTGACGCACCTGAGACAGGTGCCTTTGATATTTTTCGTATACGACCTTGTCGTTTTCCATGAGCACCAGCTTGGTGGTGGTGGAACCGATATCAATTCCGAGTGTGAGTTTCTTTGACACAGATTTACCCTGCGCTTATAAAGCGTCCTTTCGTATGAACTGTCCGAAAAATCGGAAGAGAAGTCAAAAGCGAAGAATTTGTTCCGCTTTTTTATTATTGCTCGCTTTTGTAAAATTCAAATGAATTTTCGACAAATTTTGCTATTTTTGGGGAAGAAATGCAATTTTTTCAAAGTCAGAGGGGCGTGTGCGTACGATGTAGTCAATGTAAGAAGCCATCATCACAGCAGTCAGATAATAGCCTTGAGGATTGAGATGACCGTTTAGGTAAAAATTCTTTTTAAATTCCGCATCATAAACGGGTCCGTATTCAAACAGATCAATGACATAGCAACGGTCAAAGAGCGTTGAGAGCTGATGCATCAGGCTTGCTTGAAGCGCCGCGGTTTCTCTCTTTCCGTGTCCGTCCTTGGGCATGGTGACTAAGAACACCGGTGCACCCGGAGAGATTTCCCGAACCCTTTGAATGATCTTGCCCATGTAGCCCATAAAGGTCTTGGCATTTTGGGTATGATCCTCAAGGCAAATATCCTCTGCACTGCCCACGGGATGCCCTTGGTATACCAGGTCATTGACGCCCAGCGCGATGATGTAGGCAGTGCAGGCCTTGTTGGGGTCAAAAAAATTGTTAGCCTCTGCAAAGGTCAGGCAGTATTCCTTTGCAGTCATACCTCCCCTTGAAAAATTGTATACCGTACATCCGG
>JAFTMP010000189.1 GCA_017452335.1 Clostridia bacterium | reverse complement strand
GCTGATCTATCCCCTGTATTTTAAATTTTTGATGCCCGAAGGGGCGATCTTGGGCATGTACCAAGACAAGCTTTCCTCGGTGAACAGCATTTTCCTCTGCCTTGTGATCTTCAATCTGCCCTTTACCGGGTGTAAGGAGCTGTTGGTGGCACTGATCACCTTTGTGATCTATAAGCCCCTTTCTCCTGTGCTTCACGGCAGGAAGAGCGGACGAAGAGCAGTTTAATATTTAAAGTCAGACACTCCTGAAACATCCCGCGGGAGTGTCTTTTTGTCCACCGCTTGTCACATTGTACAAATCCCGCCTGTCCGGTTTGTGCAAAAGGTGGATTTTTAAGCATTTCGGGGGTACTTGACACACTCTTGTGAATGTGCTAAAATAAAAGAAAGGGGATTGCCTCTAAAAAGGAGGGTTGGTATGAAAACATCCAAAAAAATTGCAGGGAATTTGGCACTGCTTTTGGGCGTATGCCTGCTGTGTACCGCCTGCCGAAATACTCCGCTTTTAAAGCCTCAGCAGCAGGGAACGCTTTTGCCCTCTTCCACACCCGAGGCGAGTGTGTCTGCTGAACAGGTGATAGAAGATATTGTTTTAACTACCAAGACTCCCGATTCCTTTTGTAACCTTCAATATTCGTTGGAGGAGCACGGTCCTGCCTTAGTGTCCGCCGAGAAATTAAAGCAGTTATATGTATACGGAGGACCGCCCGAAGAGTATCCCCAATACGAAACCTTGATCCCAACGGCGATGGTTGAGTTTGTTAGCCAAAGAGAAATACCATTAGAAAAACAACTGTCAATGCCCATTACAAGCGAGGAGGATCGTTTAATCTATAAGAAAACCGTGCTCTCACCCTTTGGAAGTACATCCTACCAGTATGTGTTAAACAACGAGAGTGAAAAAATTGTTTTATTAACCGACAAGGGAGAGTTGAAAAGAATTAGTTATAAATTTGCTTGGATAGAGGTTTCTCAAGCGGCAACGCCGGAAGAGGTGGCTTCGGTTTTGTACCTCTTTCTTCAAAAATGGGTGGATGTTTCAAGCTATCAGTACGTGAATGTTTTTAGCGTATCCCATCCCGATTATGGTTTTGGAGATTATCACTTTGAGTTTTATAATGTGATAGATGGGGTGTTGTATGATCAAGCAGAGGTTACTGTTTATGATGACGGAACTGTAGGGTATTTAGCCATAACCAAAGGGGAAGCTTCTGTTGAAAACTTGCAAATTGATCATTCAAAGGCTCGTACCTTGGTTGCTGCAAAGCTCCAAGACCTTTATAGCGCTTGCGATATTGAGGGAAAAACGTTGGTTTCCTATAAAGATTATGTAATTCCTCAAATTGTATGGTGCAAAGGAGAGTGGTGCGTGAACTATACCGTGGCTCCGGAATATCGTGCAGGCGCGCAATCAGAGGTGAAAACGGATTATGGCATGTGTGTATATATCCCCCTTCGGTTACTGGTTGACGAGAAGAAATGAACACATTTTAAAAGGTTACCCCCCTTTGTCCTGCTAAAGATGAAAAAATATAACAAAAAAGGAGCAGTCTTGACCGCGCGTCAAGACTGCTCTCTTTTTGGGGAGGTTTATGAAAAAACTGTTGCTTTAAAATAGAAGTTTGTGGGCTTAAAAGGGACGAACTCCGCCAAAGCCGCCGTTCCCACCGGAGCTTGTTTGCACCTTGCTTCCTCCTGTGGGCGCTTCTTCGGGGAAGAACACCGCATCCTTGGATAACTCCACGGTGGTGCCGCCGCTGTAAACGGTGAAGCTGTCGCCCTCACAACTTGAGGAGGCAAAGACGATGCTTGAAAAGCTCTTGGGTGCCTTGCACACCAGCACGCAGTTTTCTTGGTCGTCTAAAATATAAAATTGGGTGTCTGCCTGCATGGTGGAAAGGTTGGTATAAAGGAAGGGCAGATCACTGTCAATGCTTTCTGCCATGCCCGATGCGCCGATGGCAAGCAGGTTCCCGCCGGTGAAGAAATAGCCGTTGTCTCTGCCATCACCTGTGTCAATGGCGCCGTTGCCGCTGTTGGTGGGACCGAAGCAGATCACGGTACCGCCCTTTTGGTAGGCGTTTCCGTTGCTGTCGAGCCCGTCTCCTGCGGCGTTGACCACTACGTAGCAGTCGCCCTCAAAGGTAAGGGTGCAATCCTGCCCCGAGCCCATCATGCCGCCGCCCATACCGCCGGAGGAAGAGCCATCGGTGGCATTAAAGCCGTCGTCCGATGCAGTAACAGTGGTTCTTCCTCCCGTAAGGGTGATATACTGTCCTTCAATGCCCTCATAACTGCGGGTGATGGTCAGGGTGCCTTCGGAAATGGTTACGTTTTTGTCGCAGTGAATGCCGTCATCTCCTGCGGCAAGACTGATGGTGCCGCCGTCAATGGAAATGCTGTCGGTGCTGTGCAGGGCATCGTCGAAGGAGTCAACGGTGATGGTGCCACCCGAAATGGCAATGGAGCGATCACTCTTAATGCCTTTGCCGCCGCTTTGTGCACTTTGCGCGGTGGGTACTGCCGTCGCGGTGTCCTCAAATCCGTTTGAACGGGGATGTCTGCCCCCGCCGCCAAAGCCACCGCCCCCGCCAAAGCCGCCACCGCCAAAGTTTCCACCGCCAAAGTCGTTTCCGCCCCCGGAGGTATTGGCAGATGCGCCCTCGCCGGTAAGCACAGAGATGGTCCCGCCCATAATGGTGAGCGCGCCCACGGCATCCATGCCGTCATCCCCTGCGTTCAGTGTGAGAGTTCCTGCGGAAATGAGCAGATTTCCTTTGTCTGTTTCCTCACTGTTGGAGGTTTTCAGCGCATCGGTGCCCGCTGAAACGGTAATGACACCGCCCGAAATGGTGAGAGAATCCTTTCCTCTGATGCCGTCATCAGCGGAAATGACCAAAACAGTACCCGATTTGATCTTCAAATCGTCCTTGGAGTAAATGCCCTTGCAGGAGTGGGAGGTGACAAACAGCTCCCCTTCGCCCTCAAGCTGCAGATCCTCTTTAGAAAAGAGGGCGGCAGAGGGCTCGTCGCTTCCTTCTGCAAGGCTGTAGCTCTCGGCGTCCTCCAAAATGTTTTTAGAGCCCTTGATGGTGTTGATGCTTACCTTTTTGGGTGCGGACAGCACATAGAGCGCCGCACTGTCGGGGCTGACGATCTGCACGCCGTCAAGGAAGAGGGCAACCTCCGCGTCCTCCTCGGTGTTGACTTGAAGCTGTCCCGAAAAGACGCCTGTGAGCAGATAACTGCCCGCCTTGGTGATGCACACCAGCCCATCGCTCACACTGACCCCCTCGCTTTTGGGAGAAACTGTGGCGCTTTTTTGGTCAAAGGTGATCTTGACCGCATTTTCGATCACGGCGCCTGTGGAAAGTGCTTCATTTGGGATTTCAATTTCCACAGCCTCCAGCTTTGAATATTCACTGTTTATCTGGGCATCCCCCTGCATCAGATCGCCGGGTCCGCCCGGCATCCCCTCGGGGGGATCCTCTGGCATATTGCCCGGCGCATTGCCCGGCTTTGCGCAGGCACTAAGGATCAAACAAGCAAGTATGAGCAGCAGACACAGAGCCTTTTTGGTATATAAAATAGAACGGTTTTTCAAGAGTAATGCCTCCGTTTGCTTTTTTGTGTATAAAGTATACCCCTTTCGGGTGAAAATAGCAAGACGGAAAATTGAAGTTTATGTGAAAATATCGTTTTGTTTGACTGTTTTTTGTGAAAAACGGTTGCAAAAGGGGGAAAACTGTGTTATACTGATGTGTGGAATTTTCCGTTCCGTCCGTTTTTGCGGGCGGGGCGTGAGGCTATAGAAAATGAGTTGAAGGGATGGAAACAATATGTCCGGACATAGCAAATGGAATAATATCAAGCATAAGAAAGAAAAGACCGACGCCCAGAAGGGTAAGATCTTTACCAAGGTTGGTAAGGAGATCGCCATGGCAGTAAAGGCAGGCGGTCCCGACCCCAAGGTCAACGGCAAGTTGAAGGATCTGATCGCCAAGGCAAAGAGCTTAAACGTGCCCAACGATAATATCGACCGTATCATCAAAAAGGCTTCGGGCGCTGACAGCGTGGCTTACGAGGAAATGTACTACGAGGGCTACGGCCCCTGCGGCGTGGCAGTGATCGTTCGTGCGGCAACCGACAGCAGAAACCGTACCGCAGGCAACGTGCGCCACTATTTTGATAAGTTTGGCGGCAACATGGGCAACACCGGTTGCGTAAGCTATCTCTTCTCCGATTGCGGCACCATCGTGATCGAGGATGAGGACGGGGAGTTAGAAGAGGATAAGGTGATGGAGGCATCCCTTGAAGCAGGCGCATCTGACTTTGCGGCTGAAGAGGGTGCGTATATCATTAAGACTGAGCCCTCGGATCTTGAAGCAGTAAGAGACGCGCTGGTTGCGGCAGGCTACGAGATCGCTTCCTGCGAAGTGGAGAAGGTTCCTTCTACCTATGTGACGCTTACCGGCGAGGACGATATCAAGCACATGAATCTGCTGCTGGAATACCTGGAGGACGATGACGACGTGACCGAGGTATACCACAACTGGGAAAACTGCGACGAATAAAAATGATATAAAACAAGGTGTCTCAAATGCGGTTGCATTTGAGACACCTGTTTTTTGTTTTATAAGTTTATCGAATGGTCTTTTTTAAAAACGTCCAGCGCTGTTCGATCCAGCTTGCAAGATAATCCACATGAGGGGGATAGGTCTTGTATGCCGCAGTGATGGAGGGCTCAAGAAAGATGTGGCTTCCCAGAACAGGGAAGGCGGTATAGGTGCGCCCAGCCGCCTCTTCAAGGACAACGCCCATCATTTCGATCTCCCCCAGCATGGTGCGTATGAGGGGGTCGATTTCCGCCATGCGGGCTTTTACCAGATTTCTAAACCATTTTTGCTCATAAAGCGCGGCAAACCAGGCATTTCCCCTGCTTCCTT
>JAFTMP010000188.1 GCA_017452335.1 Clostridia bacterium | reverse complement strand
GGAAACCAATTTGGGAACGGAAGGAATGTTCCATTCGATAGGACCGTACAAAAAGATCACAATCGTAAACAGTAGATATATCAATGCTGCATTCATCGGATAGAGCAGTATTTTTTTTGCTTTCATATTGTCACCTTTTTTACCTTTATGGATATGATAACAACATCACAAATTTGCTTTGTACCAGTCAATAGCTTCCTTCAGACCCGAGGCAAAGTCGTAATCGGGGTCGTACCCCAAAAGCGCTTTGGCCTTTGAAATGTCTGCATTGCTGTGCTTGATATCGCCCTTTCGGTCGGGCCCGAAGATTGGTTCGATCTCCACGCCCAACGCAGAGGTAAGGCTGTAATAGATGTCGATCAGATACTCTCTTCCACCGTATGCAATATTAAATGCCTCTCCTGCCGCTTCGTGGGGGGCAAGGCAGGCTTTCAGATTGGCTTCGATTACATTTTCGATATAGGTGAAGTCGCGGCTTTGTTTGCCGTCGCCGTTGATGGTGGGGGACTCTCCGTTTAAAAGCTGCTTGATAAACTTGGGGATCACTGCGGCATAAAAGCCGTGGGGATCCTGTCGTCTTCCAAAAACGTTAAAGTATCGAAGACCATAAGTGTCAAGACCATAGTGCATAGTATACTGCTTTGCCCACTCTTCGTCGCACCGTTTGGTCAGAGCGTACGGAGAAAGAAGATTCCCCTCTCTGCCTTCTTTTTTAGGCAGGTTTGGTTCGTCTCCATAGACCGAGGAGGAGGAGGCATACACGAATTTTTTTACACCGTTCAATCTGGCTGCTTCCAGCATATTGAGCGTTCCCTGGATGTTGTTGGCACAGTAGAAGAGGGGCATTTCGATGGAGCGCGGCACGCTTCCCCAGGCTGCTTGATTGAGTACGTAATCTACGCCCTCGCAGGCTTTTATACAGGTGTCAAAATCCTTGATATCGCCCGTTATGAACTCATAGTTGGGGTTTTGGGAAAAGAGGTTGATGTTTTCCTGCTTGCCGGTGGAAAGATCGTCCAAACACCGTACCCGATATCCGAGATTTAAAATGGCTTCGCATAGGTTTGATCCGATGAAGCCCGCCCCACCGGTCACCAGAAATTTGGATCCTTCGGGGAATGTCAGATGCTTATATCCCATGTTACAGCCTCCAGTAGCAATAGCCTGCCGTTTCGTATGCCTTGCGGTCAAGCAGTCCCTTAATGTCAAGAAGTACCTTTTGTCCCTTACCGAAGAAACAATCGGTGTCCTCCACGGTCAGGTTAGCAAAGGCACTGTGGGCAACAGCCAAAATGACGGCATCCATTTCCTTGATTGAGGAAAGATCGGAAAATTCCACGCCATAGAGCATTTTTGCCTCTGATGCATCGGCGGTGGGGTCGGTAATGACAGGCTCAATGCCGTATTCCCGAAGTTCCTTCACGATATCGAATATCTTGGTGTTGCGGGTGTCGGGGCAGTTTTCTTTAAAGGTAAAACCCAAAATGGCAACCTTGGCGTTTTTTACGGTTTTGTTTGATTTAATCAAGTTCTTTACGCAGTTTTCTGCCACGTATTTACCCATATCGTCGTTGATGCGCCGTCCTGCGAGAATGATCTGGCTGTGGTAACCCAGCATTTCTGCCTTGTAGGTCAGATAGTAGGGGTCAACGCCAATGCAGTGTCCGCCCACCAAGCCGGGGTAAAATCATAAAAAGTTCCCCTTGGTGCCCGCTGCCTCGAGAACCGACTTTGTGTCGATACCCATTTTATTGAAGATGATGGAAAGCTCATTCATGAAGGCGATATTGATATCTCTTTGGCTGTTTTCGATGACCTTTGCTGCCTCCGCCACCTTGATGGAGGGCGCTCTGTGCACGCCTGCCTCCACTACCAATTCATACACCTTTGCGATGGTATCAAGAGATTCCTCGTCCATGCCTGAAACGATCTTTACGATGGTCTCAAGACGATGAATCTTGTCACCGGGATTGATGCGCTCGGGAGAATAGCCAACCTTGAAATCCACTCCGCACTTTAATCCCGATTCTTTTTCAAGAATAGGCACACAGATTTCCTCTGTCACTCCGGGATAAACGGTAGATTCATAGACCACGATACTGCCTTTAGTCAAATTCCTTCCTAAAATTTTGCTTGCTCCCTCCACGGGTGCAAGATCGGGGGTATGATCATCATGCACCGGAGTAGGTACGGCAACGATGTGGAATTTGGCTCTTTGGAGCGCTTGCTCCTCTGAGGTGAATTCTACGGTGGAGTTTTTGATGGCATCGTTGCCCACCTCATTTGTGGGGTCGATTCCTGCTTTATACTGTGTGATTTTCTTTTCATTGAGATCGTATCCGATCACGTTGACCTTCTTGGCAAAGGCCACGGCGATGGGCATGCCCACGTATCCTAAGCCGATTAAGGAAAGAGATTCTGTCTTGTTTAAAAGCTCTTGATAGAGATTCATTGCATTTCTCCTACTGTTTATGTTATGTTTTTGGAGCGGACTGCTCAAGTTGTTTTGATGAGTGCAACGAGGAGCTTGTTTATTGCCCGCTCGGCCAGCCCATATAATTTATAGATCATATTGTACGCCCTTTCGTCCAAAGCGATTTGTATTCTTCGAATATGCGGTCGATGCCATACTCCCGTTCGAGACGCTGACGGGCTTTTTTGCCAAGGCTTTCTGCTTCTTTGGGGGAAGAAAGAAGCCGTTCAAGAGTATGAAGCAATGCGTGTTCGTTTTGAGCGGGGATAACCTTGCCGCATCCCTCCAGCATATCGGGAATGGCGCCTACGTCGGTGGCCACGATGGGAAGCTCCAACGCCATAGCCTCCAGCACGGCGTTGGGAAAGCCCTCCGTGTAGCTGGGCAGAACAAAGATTTCGCCCGAGGAAAGCAGGACGAGAGCCTCGTCGTGCTTTTTTTCGCCGTCAAAGATCACTCTGTCACAGCGAAAGCGGTCTTTTAACTCCTTCAGATAGTCGGGTGCATAGGGACCAATGATCCGAAGAGTGTGTTCGGGATGCTTTTTGGAAAGATGCTCCCATGCACCCAGAAGCTCTTCAATGCCCTTGGTTTTGACCACCCAACCGAGAAAGACGAGCTCTTTCTTGCGCTCTTTTTTGAGAGAAATGCTGTATTGCTCCAAACTCTTCAGGTCAAAGGGGTTGGGAATGTAGCAAACGGTCGTTTCGGGTGCGTGCATTTTGATGGCTTGCTCGGTCTTGCGATCTATGGCGATCACGATCGAAGCCAAAGAGAATGCTTTTTTCAGTCTTTTCCACTCTGCGGTGTTTTGCTCTGCAATCTGAGGGATCCTGCCAAATCTGATGTGATAGACAGAAGGGATCCCCTTCTTTTTTGCTGTTCTTAAAAGCAGGATGTCCCGAAACACGGCAAGACTGCCGCTTGTAGTGATATGTACAGCATCAGGGTGCTCTTTTTTGATCACAGAAAGCAGTTCTCGTTTTTGTCTGAGCATCGCGGCACCTTGAACGACTACGCGGTCAAAAAGTGTTCTTCCGTCCAGATTTCGCTTTTTGGGCGCTGTGTTGATTCCTATAAACTGAACGTCGCCTTGTTTTTGAGCATAGCTGGTTAAAAGCCTTGTCCAATTTGCAATTCCGCCGTAAGGCGGAGGGATCGGTGCAACCAAGCAGATCTTCATTTTGTCTCCCAATAGCATAGCACGTTTATTGTGTGCTTCTCAACTCGTTTTCCAAATTCTCTATAAAGTGCGCTTTAGTGAAATTTGCATCGTAATATTTGCGGGCGTTTGCGCCGTATACTGCGGCGTTATTTTCTTCAAGGAAACGGCGTATGCCTGCCGCCAACGCCTCGGCATCCTCGGGGGGGCACGCCAGTCCGCAGCCTGATTCGCGGATGACCTCTGCCGCCTCTCCGCCTATGGCACCGATGATGGGCTTGCCTGCCGCCATATAGCTTTGTACCTTGCCGGGCAGGGTCAGACTGATGAGCGGGTCGTCCTTCATGGTCACCAGCATTGCATCGGAGCTTTTGTAAAAGGCCGGCATCTCCTCCTTGGGCTTTCTGCCGTGGAAGAGGACGTTCGTGCATTCAAGAGCCTGTGCTTTTGCTTTACAGTTTTCAAGATCCGAGCCGTCTCCCACCACGTGAATGCGCAGACATTCAACGTCCTTCAGAAGAGCCGCTGCCTCAATGATGGTGTTCACGCTCTGCATTTTGCCCACGTTTCCCGCAAAGGTCAGATCCACAGTGTCCTTTTTGGGGCAATCCTCGGGCTTGAACAGATCCTCCGCATACTGGGGCAGGTAGGCAAGGCGCTGCTTTGGAATGCCGTGCTGCTTTTCCAAGTAGGGGATGAAATTTCTTGAGGTGACAAGGATCCTGTCTGCCTGCCGATAGAGTCTTCTTGAGATGCGGTCAAATACCCGATAGATCAGGCTTCCGCGCTTGATCCCACCTGCGATCAGACTCTCGGGCCACAGGTCCAGGGTGTAAAAGACCAATCTCGTGCCGTGCTTTTTCTTGTATTTTACGCCGGCGCATGCCATCATAATGGGAGAGAGCTGGTTTACCAAAACCGCATCGTACTCTTTTTTTTGTTTTGCGGCATAAATGGAAGAGGACAGCGCAAAGCTATAGTAGTTGAGCATACGAAAGAGTACGTTGTTTCTTCTCCCGATGGTAAAGGTGCGGTGCACCTTCACGCCGTCTATGATCTCCTCCCGCCTTTTGCCGTGGCGGTAATCCTCGTATATGATGCCCATAGGATAATTGGGCACGCCCGTGATCACGTCCACCTCGTGACCGCGGTCTACAAGCGTCTTGCAGATGTCGGGCAGGGTGAATGGCTCGGGAAAATAATGTTGACAAACAACAAGTAGTTTCACAAAGGGACTCCTTATCCAAGGGTGGGACTTATTTTGCTCCGTCCTTTTTGAGCACCACGCCCACCGTTTTGAAAATGATCTTCAGATCCAACAGCATGGATCTGTTTTTGATGTATTCCACGTCGTATACGATCTTTTCTTCGGGCTTCAGATTGTACCCGCCGTTGATCTGAGCCAGACCCGTCAAGCCCGGCTTGACCTTCATCCGCTCGCTGAAGCCGTGCACGTAGGTTTCGAATTCGTTGTAAAAGCATTCTCTTTCGGGGCGTGGACCCACGATGCTCAGATCTCCCTTAAAGATGCACCACAGCTGGGGAAGCTCGTCAATGCGGTACTTTCTCAAAAAGGAGCCAACGGGGGTGATACGGCTGTCGTTCTCGCCGTTTGACCACTGTGCGCCGTTCTTTTCGGCATCCATCACCATGGAACGGAATTTGATGATCCGGATCTTCTTGCCGTTTAGTCCTAGGCGGTCTTGCGAATAGAGTGCTGTACCGGGGGAGGTGCATTTTACAACGATCGCCACCACCAGAAGGGGAAGAGCCAGCAGGATCATTGCAAGACCGGAGGCAATGATGTCAAAGGCGCGCTTCAAAAAGTCGTAAAGCGGCTTTTTTTCCAAAGTCACCTTTTCCACGAAGTATTCACCCTCTTTTTCGCAGGGAAGGATTACTGCTTGTTGGGTGCAGGCAGTGGTGTCGCTATTCTGTTGTAAGGTTTGATAGTTATCGGTGCAATTCATAATAGGTTTTCTCCTGTGGGTTATATCGAACTAGTCAGCAGTCCGTGTTGCGTTGTTCGCTTTGATTGGCGTTCTCGTTCCTTTTTGAAAAAATGGGGACGCGTTTGTGAAAACGGACCGTGTCCGTGCCTTTTTTCAGAGATGCTTTGCGGTAAGATTTATCAAAAGGCAAAAAAACCACTGTGTAATTAATCTCTTCATATCAGTATAACATATTGCACTTGAAAAGTCAACACAAAGACGTCTTTTTTAGTGCGAAATAGATGGAAAAAAGGCGAGCGTTCCCACCGCTTGCCGGTGCGCTCGAATTTGGTGGTTGCCGATATGGCGGGGGAGGATAACGGTGCGGTATACGGCAGTACCGTTGTTTTAAACCGCAAGCAGCTCTCCAAGGAAGACGGCTGGGCACGGACGCTCATCCACGAGGTGGAGCATTTGACCGAGGGAACGAAGGAGTGGGACGAGCTTGCTCACTATCTGTTGGCTTCGGGCAATAGCGATCCTGCCTTTGACGCCGTGGCAAGAAACTACTTTAAAGGCGATGAGACGGTGGGCGAGAGCGCTCTTGCAAAGTTCAGAGCCGAGGGCGGAAAATTTGCGGATCTAAACGAGCAGGAGCAGCTCTTCCTTACCGAACTGATCGCCCACGAGACAGAGGTGCTCTTCGGCAGTGAGCGGATGCTGCGGCGCATTGCAAAAGAAAAAAGAAGCCTTGCAAAAAGACTTCTTGAGCGGATCGAGGATTTCTTCCGCATTCTGAAAATGAGTAAGGAGGAGCGCAAGGCCTTCGTGAAGCTGGAGCAGGCACGAGCCTGCCTTGAAAAGGCGCTCTTAGCGGCGGGAGGTAGTTCAGAGAAGAGCGGTCATAAAACAGGAATTCTTTTTTCTAAGGATATAGAATCATATCCGTACGATATGCAAACTGTGATTAAAGAATACCTTACAAGCGTAGATGAAAAGCTTTTGCAAAATGCTATAGATCATCGAAACAAAAAGCAGTCAAAATTTGAAAGGACGAGGATTTGTGAAGTAGACGAGAATTTCGCTGAAGAGGTGAAGGCTTTGTTCAGTATAGATACTACTGGCTTTACGGTAAATATCAATTCAAATGGCTATAATCACATAGAGAAAAGACATGGAAAAAATGGTGAAGCAGACCAATCAATGAGTCAGCTTGAAGACTTGGCGCGTATTTCGTATGTAATCCAAAACAGGGACTCTATTGAACCATTAAAGGATGAAAAAGGGCAAGTTTACAGCAGTGAATTTAATACAAAAGAAAACACGCCGGCTCCACTCGTTCTTCTAAAGAAAAAAATTAACGGAACATATTATTGCGTGATAGCAGAAACAGATGCCAAATATAAAAAGGTATGGGTGCAGTCTGCTTTTATAAACAAAAAAGATAGACTTACACAAGTTCTCAATGATGAAATCTCATCCCTGAGATCCACGTCCGAAACGCCCCTTGCTTCTCATCTATCTGGTAGTAGTATACACCAAAACGGTGATTCTGTCAAGCCTGATGCGAAAAAATCTAAAGCGGATGCAGATTTTGAATCCTTCAGTGCTGAGGATTTCTTCCATGAAGCGGCGGCAAGGTCGGTTTCTGAGGTGGTAGGGGAGAGTGAAAAGAGCACAAAATCTCCGGAGGCTCCGCGGGCAGCGAAGAAGAGAGGGCTTTCCGAGGGGCAGGCAAAGAAGCTTGAGGCGAATTACGTAAACCACAAGACCTTTTCCCGCAAGGAAGTTGCCGAGGTGGTGGATAGCATCACGAGAAAGCACCTTGATTTCGGAGAGGACTACGGGGTACTGATCGGCAAGGGAAGGCAGGAAGCGATC
>JAFTMP010000187.1 GCA_017452335.1 Clostridia bacterium | reverse complement strand
CCGAGCTTGTGAAGCAGGCGCTCTTGGAAAGTCCCCGTGCCGGAACGGACTATCGAAACGGTAAAAAGAAGGCGGCAATGGTGATCGTGGGTGCTGTGATGAAAAAAACGGCAGGAAAAGCCAACGCGCCCATCGTTGAAAATTTGGTGCTGTCTTTGCTTGAAGAACAATGAAAAACAGCTCTTTTACACTGTTTTCGGTGTAAAAGAGCTGTTTCTATATGTTGATTGAGGATCTGTTTCAGCCTTCAAGCTGTGCAATGATTCCGTCGGCAAGTGCTTTTGCCATAGCGGTGCACCACTGTTCGGTAATAGCCTGTTCTGCATCCTTGCGGTTGCTGATGTGGCAAAGCTCCACCGATACGGAAGCCATATTGGTGTGGGTGAGCAGTGCCTGCTCGGAGGAAGTAACGGTTACCGTTGCCGCAGAGCTGCCGCTTTTGTTAATGGCAGAGCTGATGGCATTGCCCAGTGCCAGACTTTCCTTAGCCAGCAGATGATCTTGATAATAGTAAACCTTAGCACCTCTTTTGGTAGAGGTATCGGTGGCGGTATGCAGAGAAAGGAAGATGTCTGCGCCGGCGGCATTGGCTTCCTTAGCGCGGTCCAGCAGGGTCACGTAGTCGTCTCTGTAGCCGTCGCGGGTTAACAGGACAGTGTAGCCCTTGTCTTTGAGCAGTGCTTGCACCTGGGAAGTGACCTGCATCACCAGATCCGCTTCATAAAAGCCGCCCGAAACGTCAAAGAAGGGCGTTCCTGCGCCCTCACCTGTGTCGGGCACACCGTCGGCGTTGTCACAACCGTGACCGGCATCCAGCCAAATGATGGGCGTCGTGCCCTTTTCCTTTACGGTGATCTGGGTGCTTGCCTTCAAATTGCCGTCCACGCTGGAAACGGTGATCACAGCCGTTCCTGCGGAAAGTGCATGAAGCTCTCCTTTAGGAGAAACGCTGACCACTTTTTCATTGGAGGAAGAGAAGGTCAGTGCCTTGTTGGTGGCATTTTCGGGGGTGACGGATACATTCAGTGTAAAGGAGCCGCCGATGGTCATGGCAAGCTGCTCGGGTGTTACGCTCACACCGCTGACGCGAACCTGATCCACCAAGGTGGTCAGATCCTCTTCCCATACCGATTTTACGGCGACGATAAAGCCGTCCTTATTGTTGCCCGACAGCTCGTAAACCACGCCCTTGGGTAAAAACAGAGTGGTCTCGCCTGTAACGTTGGCGGGCATGTAATACACACTCCAGCGATAGCCGTTGCCGTCGGTGACGATCAAACGGTTATCGGGACCGTAAACCTTGATGGCTTCTAAATATTCCTCCAGGCAAAGTCCCTTTTGGAACATGTAGGAGGCGTGGGCAATGCCCACATAGCGCAGATGATTGGGCTCTGCATCCTTTCCCGTAACGGAGGATTTGTTTTGGGCGTAGCGTTGCACGAAGCCGAAGCGGTGGGCGTTGCGTGCAAGCCATCCGCTCTCACCTGCTACCCCTTCAAGACCTACGTTAAAGGATCCGGCGCCGTCCCAGAACTGCACGTTCACGGCAAGACCGGTGTGATGCTCGCTCTCTCCTGCCAGCTCTCCCGTGTAGGAAGGGTCGGCGGCAAGATTTTCATAATAGCTTTCATCGCGGAAGGCAGAATAGACTAAGAAGGTCTTGTTCGTGCCTGTTTCCTCTTTCATAGCGACGGTGAGCGATTCCAGTGCCTGCAGAGTGGTCTTAGTCAGCTTGTGGTCAAACTTGGAAACCGCTACGATGCCGTTGCCGTCGGTTTTGATGTTTTTTAAATCTGCAGTGAGCGTGGAAGCGTAGGGATAGGTTTTGTTGACCAGTACCAAGGAGCCCTCAGAGAGCGTTTCCGGCGTTTTGGAGATCGTTTGCACGCCGGTGGGGCGCAGATCAAAATCGGGATCGCGGTCATCGTCCTCCGATTCAGTGGGCGTCTCCTCCGATACGGATGGAGACTCCGGGGATAAGGAAGGGGGTACGGAAGGAAGGGACTCGGGGATCACCGAGGAGGACTCGGGGGCAATGGGAGCGGAAGAAGCAGACTCCACGGTGCTTTCTGCCGGCTCTGAGGGCGAGGAGGGGTCTTCTTGCGCGGAGGTTTCCTTTTTAGCACAGCCTGCAAACGATCCGCACAAAAGCAGGATGGTGAGCAAAAGCGCGGTTATTTTCAAAAATCGGTTCATCTGTAAACTCCTTTTGTGCAATAAATCAGTCGGTAACGGTGACCGAACCGCCCTTGAGAACACAGGAAACGGTGGGCAATGCGTCTCCGCTCACCATATAGATATCATCTGCGCCGTCAGCAATGATCAAGCTGATGGGGTGTTCTCCCGTAGGTGCAGTGTCGTTAATTTGGAAGGTGATCTTATCCAAAACGCCGTTTTGCTTCAAGGTATTGCCGCCTGTGGTGCACATTACGCGTATTTTTCCTAAAACAGTGGTGTTTTGTACAGAGAAGCCGCCTTTTACGGCATTTTTACATCCAACGAAGGTAAGAACCTGGGGATTATAGACCACTGTAACGCTGTAGCCTGCAATACTTGGGTTATTGAGCGCCTGCAGATCAATTTGGATCTGCTCTCCCTTTTTGCCCGATGCACTGCTTAGCAGGAAGGTGAAGACTTCCTGCGGCTCGGGGGACGGAGTCGGCGTAGGCTCGGGCGTGGGTGTCGGTTCGGGAGTGGGCGTGGGATCGGGCGTCGGCGTGGGCTCGGGTGTAGGTGTGGATTCGGGGAGCGAAACGCTTTCTTTAGAGGGCTCGATACTGTTTTGCGCGGGGGCAGAACTTGGTTTTTGCGAGGGCAGAGGGGAAAGGGACCCGCCCGAGGACGCCGGGTTATTTACAGAAGTCTGAGGCTTATCGGCGCAGGAGACAAACAGCCCGGTCAGTATAAGGGATAAGCAAACGAGCAATAATAGGACGGCTCTTTTTTTCATAGCAGGATCCTCTCTTTGGAAAAAATAAATTATTCGGTAATGGTTACGGTGCAACCGGTCAGCGTACATTTTACGGAGGGCAAGGTGTCGCCTTCAATTTTATAAATAGAGTCAGAGGCATCTGCCAGGAGCAACTGTAACTCGGTGCTTCCCGCTGCAGAGTCGTTGATCTTAAAGGTCAGCTCGTCGCAAACGCCGTTATGGTCCAGTACGTTTCCGCCCATGACGGTGCACATCACGCGAACCTTTCCTTCTGTTGCGCTGTTGCTGACAGCAAAGCCGTCTATTTTGTTGTCACACTGTACAAAGCTGAGCACAGCGGGATCGTATACAACGGTGACGCTGTATCCTGCAATAGAAGGGTTGTTGACCATTTCCAAAGATACTACGATCTCTTCGCCTGCTTTTCCCGAAACGGTATTTAAATGCATGGAAAAGGGATCCGAGAGATTTTCATTCTCCCCGTTTTTTGAAGAATTGGCAATGGATGTGCTTTCGGAAGGGGCATCTTGGGAGGGGGTGCTTGGTTCGGTTGTTTTTTTGGAGGCACAAGAAGCCAGCATGCAAAGAGCCAAAATAAGGAGCGCGGAAATTTTCAGTGTATTTTTCATGATGCGTTGTGCTTTCGGTGTGCGGAAAGCATCCTTTCTAAATAATAACAGGTTTTTAAGACTTTTTTCGTTGAAAAACCGATAAAAACGACTTATGGGTAAACAAACCCACGATCATTATAGTTCATAATCAGCACGATGTCAAGGAGAAAATGAAAAAATAAAAGTTCCGGTGGGTCGAAGGACTCTTATGGAGCAAACAGCTCGACTTTTCGCAAACCTGTTGACAAACGGGAGGGGAAGTAGTAAAATAACGGTGCTTGAGCATATTGATGCCAATGATAATTTTTTTGAAAATCGGTAAAGGAAATACGGAAATGAAAAAATGGATGATCGCTGTGTGTGCAGTGATGCTGTTATGTGTGGTGTTATTCATGGCAGTGTCTTGTACCGACAAAAAAACAGAGAACACGCAGGCGCCGCTCTCGCCCACACCATCGCCAAGCGAGGCGGAGAGTGAAAGCGTGGCTTCGGAGTCGGCAGAGCCGTCACAGCCTGCACCAATCACCGTTGAAAGAATCTCCTGCTCTCACGAGCAGATCAAGTTGATCGAAGGGGAAACGCTGCAGCTTTCCTTTGAGGTGCTTCCCGAAAATGCCGAGAATAAGGAGCTGGTATTCTCTGTGGAGCCTGCAGAGATCGCAAGCTATGAAAACGGGGTGCTGACGGCACTGAAAGCAGGCAATGCAGTACTGCAGGTGTCCTCTGCCGATGAAGGAGATGCGGTCTTAGAGCTTCCCATCGAGATCGCGGCGTATGTTCCCGTGACGGAACTGCGCCTTGACCCTGTAGAGCTGACTCTTGCGGTGGAGGAAAGCTGTACGATCACCTGTACGGT
>JAFTMP010000186.1 GCA_017452335.1 Clostridia bacterium | reverse complement strand
GGGACAAACACCGTACTTGACTTGCTTATCACAAGCAGGGTATCTGAAATTGGCAGTAGGACCGCCCACATCGTGTATATATCCTTTAAAACCGGGCATAGACACAATATCCTGCGCTTCTGCAAGCACCGATTCTTCACTCCTGGAACGCACCGCCCGCCCTTGATGGAAAGCCATCGCACAAAAATTGCAGGAGCCAAAGCATCCTCTGTTGTGCGTAATGGAAAACTCCACGTCATTGATCGCAGGAACGCCTCCCGCCTCTTTGTAGGAAGGATGCCATGCGCGGGTATACGGCAAAGCATACACCTTATCCAGCTCCTCGCGCTCAAGCACAGGCATGGGCGGATTCTGCACCAGCATTTTTTGATCGTAATACTCGGTAATTGCTTTACCTGAAATGGCATCCTGGTTGCGGTACTGCATACCGAAGGAGCGTGCATAAGCACTCTTGTCGGTCTTGAGCACATCATAGCTCTCGCCCTTTTCAAAAGGATAGTGCACCGTATCATCGGCAGAAGTCAGATAGACCGTACCGCGCACATCCTTGATCTTTTTAACAGGAACACCCTTATCAAGCAGCTTTGCGATCCGCAAAATGCTCTTTTCACCCATTCCGTAGCTCAAAAGATCGGCGCGGGCATCAATCAAGATACTTCGTCTTACTTTGTTGTCCCAGTAATCATAGTGTGCAAAGCGTCGAAGCGATGCTTCAAGCCCTCCAATAATGATCGGAACATCGCCATAGGCTTCTCTGATACGGTTACAATAAACAATCACCGCTCTGTCGGGTCGCTTTCCCATAACTCCGCCGGGAGAGTAGTAATCATAGGTTCTTTTTTTCTTAGATACCGTGTAATGGGCAACCATGGAGTCGATATTGCCGGAGGTCACCAAAAAGCCCAGCCGCGGTCTTCCAAAGCGCTTGAAATCCTCGGCAGATTTGTAATCGGGCTGAGACAGGATCGCAACGCGAAATCCTTCCGACTCCAACACCCGTGAAATGATCGCAACGCCAAAGGAAGGGTGGTCCACATAAGCATCACCCGTTACATATACAAAATCGGGACGATCCCAGCCCCGTTCTTCACATTCCTTTGCCGTTACAGGCAAAAATTGACTACCAATCATAACACACCTGTCTTTAAATATCGCGAAAAATGCCCAAAACCATACACACTTATATTACACCATTTTCACCCTTCTGTCAAGTCGTTCCCGCCATTTAAGCAAAAAAAGAGTTCCTGCTCTTATGAGAGCAAAAACTCTTTGATTGTATAGAAAATCACTTTTTAGAGGTAATATATTCATCCATTGCCTTAGCGGCGCTCTTTCCCGCACCCATGGCAAGGATCACCGTTGCGGCACCTGTTACAGCGTCACCGCCCGCATACACACCTTCTTTACTGGTAGCACAGTCCTCTTCTCTTACAACTATGCACCCGCGGCGGTCGGTCTCGAGCCCGGGAGTGGTCTGCTTCAAAAGGGGATTAGGAGAAGTACCGATGGACATGATTACCGTATCCACCTGCAACTCAAATTCAGAACCGGGCACCTCTACAGGTCTTCTTCTGCCCTTTTCATCGGGCTCGCCCAGCTCCATACGAATCACGCGCATGCCCTTGACCCAGCCATTTTTAGGATCTCTGCGGTCATCGGGATTTTGATATCCCAAAATTTCTACGGGATTCTGAAGCAGATGGAACTGTACGCCCTCTTCAATAGCGTGCTCCACCTCTTCCTTTCTTGCAGGGAGCTCCTCCATGCTTCTTCGGTAAACGATGTAAACGTTTTCAGCCCCCAAACGCAGTGCGGTTCTTGCGGCATCCATCGCCACGTTTCCACCGCCCACCACTGCCACATTGCGGCCGCGGATCATGGGAGTTGCGCTGCCTTCCTTATACGCTTTCATCAAATTGGTACGGGTCAGATATTCATTTGCAGAAAAGACACCCTTCAACTGCTCACCGGGAATTCCCATAAATCGAGGCAAACCCGCACCCGAGCCAAGGAAGATCGCCTCATAACCTTCTTCCAAAAGCTCATCCACCGTGATGGTTCTGCCTACAACGGTATTGGTGTTGATGGTCACACCCAAGCCCTTCAGCGTTTCTACTTCCTTCTTCACGATCGCCTTGGGCAAACGGAACTCGGGAATACCATAAATGAGCACGCCGCCTGCTTCATGAAGTGCTTCAAAAACAGTCACCTCATAGCCCTTGCGCGCAAGATCTCCCGCGCAAGTAAGACCGGAGGGACCGGAGCCCACCACTGCCACTCTATGACCGTTTGTTTTAGGCTTTTCGGGCGCTTCTTGCGCATGTTCATTGTGATAGTCCGCAACAAATCTTTCAAGTCTGCCAATGGCAACAGGCTCGGTCTTGATACCTCTGACACACTTGGATTCACACTGATGCTCCTGGGGACAAACTCTTCCGCAAACAGCAGGAAGCGTAGAAGACAAGGAAATGACCTTGTATGCCGCCTCGGGATCGCTATTTTTTAATTCTCTGATAAACTCGGGAATATGTACACCCACGGGGCATCCTGCAACACAGGGGCTGTTCTTGCAATCAAGACATCTTGCCGCTTCATTCAGCGCCATTTCCATGGTGTAACCGGTCGTAACCTCAAAAAAATCCTTTGCCCGCTCTTTAGGGTCTCTGGTGGGCATCGGCGTTCTCTCTTTTTGCATATTTGCCGCCATTTAGTTTGCACCTTCCTTCTTGAAAAGATTGCATGTCTTTTCTCTTGCCTCATTTTCCATCTCTCGATACTGAGAGGAACGGCTGATCGCCTCATCAAAATCTACTAAGTATCCATCAAAATCGGGACCGTCCACACAAGCAAAGCACATCTTTCCGCCCACGGTCAGTCTGCAACCGCCGCACATACCCGTACCGTCGATCATCACAGGGTTCATGGACACCACAGTCTTTGTTCAAAAGGGCTTTGCGGTTGACACCATAAATTTCATCATAACAAGCGGACCGATCGCAAAAATGCAATCATAGTCTTCCCCTGCCTCCAGTGCCGCCTTCAAGGGCTCGGTCACAAGACCCTTCGTGCCTGCCGAACCGTCATCGGTCATCAGCGTCAATCTTGCAGAGCACTGCTCAAATTCCTCCTGCAGGATCACCAGATCCTTTTCACGGAATCCCACAATAGAGTGCACTTCGCATCCCTGCTGTGCCAGCTTTTGTGCAATGGGAAGTGCGATAGCACAGCCAACACCACCCCCAACAACACATACTTTTTTCAGTCCCTCCGTATGGGTAGGCATGCCAAGCGGTCCTGCAAAGTCTGCAATATACTCGCCCTCTTCTTTGTGGTCAAGAAGGATCGTTGTGGCGCCAACCACCTGGAAAATAATCTTTACACTGCCTTCTTCTCTGTTATATCCGGCGATCGTTAAAGGAATGCGCTCGCCATCTTCGTTTACACGCAAAATAATAAACTGCCCTGCCTGCGCTTTTTTGGCAACGGCAGGCGCTTCAATATCCATCATCGTTACGGTTGGATTCAACCGTCTTTTTCTCAAAATCTTATACATCAGAAAAACCATCCTTTCCGTTTTCTTCAAACGGTTGCTCCATGCGGTCTATCATACATTTATAGAAGCAACTTGTCTATTGTAAACTATTTTTGATAAAAATACAATAGCAATTTTGCAATTTATCCGAAAATTCTGCCGATTTTTATTACTATACATGGGAAAATGTGTACACTTCTTACCGTGTAAATACGGATCTTCAGAAATCTATTTGAATAATCGAAACAAAACCTCTTCCCCATGCTAAAATGATCTTCGTAAACTTCCATCAGCGCTGTTTCATGCGATGCGGTGCAGTCATCAAAAGTCTTGAACGAATCGGGTTTATTCTTAAAAAAGAGAAAATATTCAAATGTTTTTCGAAAAAAACTGTGGAAAACCCTGTTGATACTGTTGATAAACCCGCAAAATAACTGTGCATAACTAAAAAAATCCCCGATTTACAAGAAATCGAGGATCTTTTTGTAAAATCAGATCGTTCCCGAAATCTCCAGCACCGCAGCGCCGGGATCTGTCTGCCACTGACCGGTTACGGGATTTTGAACAAACGTTGCCGCGGGAACAGTAATAATCCCCGGAACAGTTGCAAAAACACCGGTCGCTTGGTTATAAGAATACTGGGCAGGAGCAGTTAAAAGCACACCGTTCAGTCTTACCGTAAGTCCTGCCAGCGCAGGCTCAAAAGTATCGGTAACAGCCAGGCTGTCTGCGGCAAGCGCCGGTTCATTACCCGTGTTTTGAATAACAAAGGTGTAGGTGACGGTATCATTTTCCGCAACCGATGTGGGCGAAAGGCTTTTGGTGATCGAAAGGTCGATCCCTTCCCGTGCCGTAACAGTTTCACTTGCCGTAAGCGGTTCGGGAAGTCCACCCCCCGTTACAGTAGCAGTATTGGTGATTGTTGCATCCTGAGCAGGGGACGCATACTGATTTACGATCGTCTCATAGATCAACAATGCGTTCCCGCCCGCAGGAACCGACAGCCCCGAGATGACCAGCGGAGGTCCTGCGACCATCGAGGGCGTATTTTGCAAAACGC
>JAFTMP010000185.1 GCA_017452335.1 Clostridia bacterium | reverse complement strand
TCAGCCATCCAGCCTTCCTTGCGGCCCAGATAGGAAGCAATACGCAGAGCGAAGCACTTCTTGCCCAGCAGAACGTTTCCGCCGTAACCGGAGTTAACGGACATAATGGTGTTATCCTGAGGGAAGTGAGTGATATATCTGTTCTCTTCGTCGATGTCAGCACGTGCGTGCAGACCCTTGATGTAGTCGGGGCTATCGCCCAGAGCTTCCAGAACGTTGGTGCCAACGCGGGTCATAATGAGCATGTTCAGAACAACGTAGATGGAGTCGGTCAGCTCGATACCGTACTTTGCAAAGTCAGAGCCTACAACGCCCATGGAGTAAGGAATAACGTACATGGTACGACCCTTCATGGAGCCGGTGTACAGCTTGTTCAGCTTAGCATACATTTCATCGGGAGCCATCCAGTTGTTGATGTTGCCTGCCTCTTCCTTAGTGGGCGTGCAGATATAGGTTCTGCCTTCTACACGAGCAACGTCGTTTACAGCAGTTCTGTGCAGGTAGCAGTTGGGAAGGAGTTCTTCATTCAGTTTGATGATTTCGCCGGTTGCGCAAGCTTCAGCACGCAGAGCCTCAGCCTGTTCCTCAGTGCCATCGATCCATACGATCTGATCGGGCTGAGTCATCGCAGCCATTTCTTCAATCCAAGAATTAACATACTTGTTGGTTGTCAAAGACATCTCGGTGTACCTCTTTTCATAATTTTTGATTTTGGTTTAACCCTATCGGTGTTATTATACTACATCTCGCTCGTTTTTGCAATAGATTTTTTCGAGATTTTCAAACATTTAACATTTTTTTTACTTTGTTCTTCCCTCTTCGATCCGCCGCGCAATCTGTGCAAAATGCGAGATATCCAACTTCTCTCCTCTCACATCGGCGGGGAATCCAAGCTCTAACAGAATACTCGAAAGCTGCTCCCGTTCCTCCTTTGAAAGCAGGGGACGAAGGGTATTGCTCAGCGTTTTTCTGCGTTGCTCAAACGCCGCCTTGACCATGTCAAATAACAGCTTGCGATTACAATCCGCATAGGGATTTTCTTCATGCATGGTAATGCGCATCACCGCACTTTCAACCTTGGGTGCCGGTAAAAAAGATCCGGGAGAAACGGTAAACAGCTTCTCTGCCTTTCCATAATAGGCTACAGCCGCTGTAATTGCACCATATTCACTGCTTCCTGCTTTGGCAGTGATACGGTCTGCCACTTCCTTTTGCACCATAACGGTCACGGAAGAGAATCGTACGCCGCTCTCAAGCAGATACATCAATACAGGCGTCGTAATGTAATAGGGTAAATTGGCACAAACGCGCACATGCTCACACTGCGCAAAATGCTCTTCACACAGCTGTGCAAGATCGGTCTTTAAAACATCTTTTAAAATGACCGTCACGTTATCAAAATCACCCAGCGTATAGTCCAGCACCGGGATCAGCGTCTCGTCTATTTCAAGACAAACCACCTTTTTTGCTCGTTCGCAAAGGGCTCTGGTCAGTGTGCCCATGCCGGGTCCGATCTCCAGCACCCCATCCTCCTCATCGCACCCTTCAAGGGCAATGCGCAGGGGCACTGCTTTGTTGATCAGAAAGTTTTGCCCATATTTCTTTTTTGTGCTGATTCCGAAGCGCGCCATGATCTCTCTCAGACACGAAAGATCGGTCAAATTTATTTCAGCCATGCCTTCTCCTTGATCGTCAAATTGTAATTTCTTCAAAATTCCTCTTGACAAAAACAGATTTCTGTGATAGAATTCATCAAGTGATTATAGCATACTTGCGCTGATTTTGCAAGAGCAATTTTGCTGGTATAGCACAGTGGTAGTGCAGCTGATTCGTAATCAGCAGGTCGAAGGTTCAAATCCTTTTACCAGCTCCATAAAAACCGCATCTGTTAACGCAGATGCGGTTTTTATTTTACTTTTCGATCCTTTTATTGTTCTTCCTCCAGCACCAATACATTGACGCGGCCGCTGCTCACCGTGCCTGCATCAATGGCGATCATGCCATCGCCGTAATAAATACTTGAGTCTCCAAGTGCACGTGAATCAAAAGAGTACGCAAGGCGCGTAGAGCGATGCCCGCAGACGATGATCTTTTCAGGGATCATGTCATTGACTCCGTAAAACTGCAACCATTCGGTAAAGCGTGCAGAGTGCCACGCTTTAGCATCAGCTGTTCTCCAATCAATCAAAGGACGCTGTGTCTCATGCTCCAAAGGGATCCAGCCGTGCACAAAAATATAATGCTCGGTTTCGTAGTAATCTACCATTTTCGCAACAAAACCACACAATTCCTTGACCAGCTCTTCCCTGCCCGAGACGCGCAAATCTCCATATCCGCATACACTGCCCACACCAAAGAATTCTTCTATGGTCTCGACCGCGCCGTTACGCACATCAAAAACATTTGCTCTCTTTTGTGTCAAGATCTCTGCAAGGCGTTCGTCATGATTTCCTCGAATCAAGACCTTGCGTTGCAAGCCTTTAATGTAGTCATAAACCTTTTTGTTTTCGCTTCCGCGGTCAAACAGATCCCCGCAACAAATCAAAACATGTGCTTCATCATGCTCGTCAAATCCCGCCTCATCCAGCGCTTTTTTTAGTTGCGTATAGAATCCGTGTATATCAGACACTACAAACAGCTTTGTATTCTTCATGAAAAGCACCTCCCTACAGGGGTAATTTGAATACGCGCACGGTGTTCTGATAGATCGTCTGCTCCACCGTCTCGTACGCTTCCCCGCGAAGATCGGCAATTTTTTCAATCACCTTCGGCAAAATCAGAGAGGAATTGCACAGCTTTTTGCGCTGGCTTCTGCTGCATCCCAGATCTCCCGTATCAGGCATTACAAAGGGGGCATCCGTTTCCACCAACAGCGCCGAAAGAGGGACACGCTTTACCGTTTCACAAAGTTCTCTTCCCGCAGCATCGTCGCAAAGAAGCTTGCCGCCAATCCCCAAGGCAAAGCCAAGGGTAATATATTCTTCTGCCAGTGCGGCATTTCCTGTAAAGCAGTGTGCCACGCCGCCATGGAGCTTTGATCTGTATCTTTTCAGTATTTTCAACGCACTCCGATCAGCCGCACGGATGTGAAGGACCAAGGGCAACCCGAGGCGGTCTGCCAATTTGAGCTGATAAACAAACCACATTTTTTGGCGCAGACGGTGCTGTTTTCTTCTCTGATAGTGATAATCCAGCCCAGTTTCCCCAATAGCGACGGGATTATTATTTTCGGCGTATTCCCGCACCTTCTTTCGATTTTTAAAAGCCGTATGAATACACCTTGTGGGATGTACACCCACTGTTGCCCACATAAACCCGCTTTGTTCCGAAGCCAAGTCAAGTTGTTTTTGGGTAGCGTCAAAGCCAATTCCCGCCTCAATCACTCCAACAATCCCCTGTTTTTGCATATCCGAAAGCAGACCTTTGCGGTCTGTTCGCAAAACGGTATACCCATCCTCTCCAATGCAAAGATAGGGGAATTCGCCTTCATAACGTGCGTGTGCATAATGTGCATGTGAATCAATAATCATCTTCAGTCCTCCTTTCACAGTTGTTCAAGTGTTGCTTTTGCAAGGGTTCTCATCCCATGCGCAGATGGATGAAAGTCGTCAATCGTATCGTAGCTCTTGACCGCACCATACAAGTCAATCACGCGGCACCCGTATTCCTTCGCACAGGCACAGATCGCGTTGCAATACTCTTCAATATGGATCCCACCGTAGCAGTAAGGGAATGCATCGGTTTTCGCGCAGACGTACGCGCTCACAGGCAAGGTAAAGCACCAAACTTCAGCCCTCGGATAGTTTTTCTTGAGTTGGCAGATCATCTGCCGATAAGCAACAGAAAAAACGGTAAGATCGCGTTCTTCTCCTTCACCGGGTAAAACACGCACACCCTTCCCCCAGTCATTCATACCCATAAAAACCATAATCACATCGGGGGACAGATCCTCTTTCCCAAGGCAAGAGGTGCGCTCTTCACTACACCCGTAGGATGGGATCTCGTAGCGCGAATTCCAGCAGACCGTACTGCCCGAGAAGGAATTATTTACAAGCAATTCACCATTTAACGCTGAAATTACCTGTCCCCACCAGGTATCTTTAGGGACAAAAATGCTTGCTTGAAACTTGCGCGGTGTATCATAAAACGCCGCATATTCGGGCACGCTGTAGCCCTCCAGAGTGCTGACTGAATCGCCAAGTATGGAGAATAATTTTGTTTTTTCGCTGATTGCCACGATCATCACCTCCTCGTTCATCGGTATTTAATTAAAATAAAAACACAGAAGAATCACTGCCAAAAACACAAAACTATTATAGCACATACGAATCATTTTTCAAGTATTTTTCACCAAAACCGTCTTGAATTTAAAAAGGAGCTGAGTTATTTACTCAGCTCCCGCGCAAAAAAGCCGGCAGTAGGCTTTTTTGACGCCCGGAATTTGCGTTTTTTGCCTATAAAACAGGCAAAAATTGTGGCATTTTGCCACAAAACAAAAACATCGGGGGTGCGTATCAAATGCACTTTTGCATTTGACGCACCCCCTTTGCGCTGATTAAAAATCAGCCATTGAATGTCTCGTCAATATACGTGATGGAAGTAACTGCACCGTCAGAAAGGAAGAAGGTAAGCACCACATTGTCCTTACGATAAAGCAGAGAATCCTCTCCCTCAACACTGCCGTAGACAGAAAGGACCTTGTCCTTATTATCGCCGATGCAAACACCCTCTGCAGTGGAGGTCATATCATCCTTGAGCTCAATGCTCCAAATGATATCCACACCCGCATCATCGGGATAGGTACGGATCACCACGCCGCCGTAGGTATACACCTTATCCATACCCTGGAAGGCACATGCGGGAGACTCAAAATACTTGGTGGGCTCTCCCAGTGCTGCCGCAACAGGCGCCATCTGAGCACCGATTACCACCTTGGTGTCGCCCATCATCAGGATATATCCGCGATCTGCGTTCTGCTCGTTGTTCTCGCCTGCCTTGCTGTTTTCCTCACCGCCCTCAGAAGGTGCACCCTCACCGCTGACACTTGCTTCGGGCTTGGAGTTCTTTTCGGGGGCATCGGTGGTCGTTTTACCATCGCAAGCAATCAGCGTTAAGCAAATTGCCGCAAGCAATGCAAATACTATAAAATTCTTCAAAATATTCGTCTCCTTTGTCTGAGCGGGCACATAAGAAACCAGTGACCCCTGCTCTTCAATTTCTTTATACTGCGCCGCCTTTTGCGCTTCATAGCGCTGAGTTTTCTCTTCCCAAACTGCGGCATATTCGGGGTCATTACGATAGTCTGTCAGTTCATAGCGCTCTTTGAGCCATGAACCAAAGTATTTTGACATTTTCTCAGCACCGGTCACGTTCAAATGAAGTCCTGCATCGTAGGTATCCACGGACATATCCAGTCCCATTTCTTCCTGCAAGGGAATAAAATTGATATACTCGATCTCATTCTCTTCGGCATACGCTTCCATTTGATCGTCCCACTGCTCATACCAGTGCGGATACTCAGTGGGGGCTTTGATAAGAACCAGCTCAATTCCCTTTTCCTTGCACAGCGCGGTCATCTTGTCCAGATACAGCATGGCATTTTCGCCAAAGCTATAGTCTCTTAACGGCATCGGATCGGGAAACTCCTCCTGTGCCCGCACATCCGCTCTCATATAGTAGCCATTGTGGGTCACAAGATCTCTGTGAAACAAATACTTAAAGTCATCCTTCGTCAGCTCCGACCATCTGGCATGATAACGGAAGAGCGGGAAAACATAGTCCACAAACTTCTCATCTTCAGTCATTGATGCAAGAATCGCATTCACTTTTGAGGAAGACCACTTCATGCCATCCAGCGTCATGCGGTTATACGCTTCCTTTTGTGGCTCGTTATACTTCAATGCAAGCACATTGAATACCACAACCTCCGGGGTTTCGTAGCGGAGGGTATCTTCAAGAAGATAGTAGGAATGCCAAATGAGCTGCTGTGCACTGCCTCTGATGTAAGAGGTAATGCCGTATTCCTCATATAGCTTCACCGTGGAGATGTTTTCATACACCTCACAGTCACCGATCATCAATACCTCGTGATCGGTCTTTTCTTCATAGTATTCAGCAATCATCGAGCCCTCGACCACACCGCTTTGGTACTTGGGCACCAAAAGGCACTGGACCAAGTAGAGCATGAAGGTCCAAAAGACCACAAACAGGGCGGTCGCGGCAATAATTTTTACTTTCGATCTCTTTTTCATGCTACGCCCTCCTTAGAATTGATTGTAGATGAACTGGGAGGAGTCATAGCCTACACCGTAAGCACCGAACACCAAAATCGCGATAAGCAAAATCGCCATTACATGATAGAAAAAGCCAAAGGGCTTCTCATAGAAGCGATCACGTACACTTCCCTTTTTCGCCTTGAGGACACTGACGGTAAATACGATTCCAAGACCCACTGCAAGAATCACATAGTCAGATGCAGAAAGTCCGATCTTCAAAAGCGAGCCGTCAAAGAGCACATTGAAGTTGAACTTGGTAAACATACTGCCCAGCATAGACAGAGTCACCGGCACGTTTCTGTAGCAGTCAAACATACGGATAGCAGACATCAACAGCACCGTACGCACGATCTGGAACGCCTCGTAGGGTGCTTTGCCCTTCACATGAAAACGGCTGTGGAACTTGGCATAAAGAGGCTCACATTCCTGTGAGATCATGATCACGGCAAAGTTGGCAAGACCCCAAACAATGAAGTTCCAAGCGGCGCCGTGCCAAATACCGGTGGCAAACCACACCACAAAGCAGGAAATATACACCGTTACCCTCTTGCCGATGCCCTTGGGCAAATGATCTCTGGACCACTTGGAGAGCTTCAGCATCGGTCCGCAAACCGAAATGGGGTAGAAAATATAGTCGGTAAACCAAGAACCCATGGTGATGTGCCAGCGGTTCCAGTATTCCTTGATATTCTTTGAAAAATAAGGCAGTCGGAAGTTTTCGGTAATGTGAATACCCATGGCTTCGGCAATACCGATGGTAATGTCAATACCGCCCGTGAAGTCGCAGTAAAGCTGGAATGCATAGAACAGCATTGCCACGAACACATAAACTCCGGCATATTCCTCGGGCTTGCCCACAAGGGTGGTCACACCGGAAATAAGACGGTCTGCAATCACCATCTTCTTAAAGTATCCCCACAAAATGCGCATCAAGCCATAGGAAACGGTCTTGCGCTCAAATTTGTGCTGTGCAAAAAGGGTGGGTGCCAAATCGCCGTAACGGCTGATGGGTCCCTGCACAAGCTGGGGGAAGAAGGAAACGAAAAGTGCCAGCTTAAAGAAGTTCTTCTGCGCCTCCTGCTTGCCGCGATAAACGTCGATCACATATCCCAGCGACTGGAAGGTATAGAAGGAAATGCCCATGGGGATGATCAGATCCACCGTTTTTAAGGCAGAGGCATCGCTTAAGAAGGAATTGATGTTGTTGATGACAAAGTTGGTATATTTGGTAAAAGCCAAAATGCCCAAATTGAAGAAGAGCACCAACAGAAGCCAACGCCACTTTTTCGCCTTCATTTTGTTCTTATAAGCATTCTTTTCTTCTTTGCTTAGCTCCGCCTTGTGCGCCTTGATATATTCCTTTTGCGTGATGTTGATCCCTTCGACCTTTCGCGCGACGAAATACACCGAAACGGTGGTAACCAGGATGAAAAACAGATAGCGCCAATCGGCTATGGCATAGAACACATAACTGGCAACCAACAATAAGGGCCACTGGGCTTTTTTAGGTAAAAGATAAAAAAGCACCAGTGTACAGATCAAATAAATGACAAACGTCAGAGATGTAAACAGCATAGTCCCTTATTCTTCATCCAAGCGGCAGATCAGCGCCCAGAGCGCCTTTGCCGAATTAAAATTCTCAGGAACGATCTCTTCGGGAGGGATCACCACATCAAAGCGGTCGTCAATCTCGGAAATCAGAGAAACGATATCCAGCGAATCCAAGATCCGCTCTTCGATCAAGTTTTCTTCCGTTTCAAAGTCCACATCGGGGTGCAGGTCGCTTAAAATTTCAAGAAGTTCATTCATAGTTCGTTCTCTCTTTCTTTTATACTGATTGACGGTTATTCTCCGTGCATCATTTTTTTAAGGGTCATGCGGTCAAGCTTTCCGTTTGCCGTCAAAGGCAGGCTCTCAAGCTGACGCACTTTATTCGGTAACATATAGCGGGGCAATTTGTCCTTAAGCAGAGCAAACAACTCCTTTTCGGGCAATTCACCCACATAAAACAGCTCTATCTTGTCTTTTTCCTTGTCAAAGAGACAGCAAGACATGGAAACTCCCTCAAGAAGGTTTACGTTTGCCTCGATCTCGCCCAGCTCTATGCGGTGCCCCATGTGCTTAATCTGATAGTCCTTGCGGGAAATGAAGATCAGCTCGCCCTGCTCGTTCCATTTTCCAAGATCCCCCGTGCGATAAATAAGCTCGGGATAGCGGTCATTTAAGGGGTTTTGCACAAACACTTCATTGGTTTTTTCAAAAGCGTGATAGTAGCCAAGTGTCAGTGCCGTACCGCGCACACAGATCTCCCCCACCTGTCCTTGCTCTGCTCTCTTGTTCTCTTCGGTGAGCAGAATGATCTCTCTGTTGGGGAAGGGTCTACCGATGGGGATCACCTCATCGGGAGCAAAATCCTTGGTGGCGTGATAGAAGCAACACATACCCGTAGTTTCGGTAGGTCCGTACAGGTTAGTAAACTTCGCGTTGGGCAGAGCCGCTCTCCAGCGGTTGAACTGCTTAATGGGGAACACCTCACTGCCAAAGGCAATGGTGTGCAAATATTCGGGCTTTACCTTTTCAAAGGTATTAAACGCCGAAATCATCGTCAGCGCAGAAACCACCCAGCAAACAGTGTTGATGCGATGCTCGTTTAAGAATTCCACCAGCTTAATGGGGAACATGAAAAGCTGCTTGGGCGTTAAATACGCCGTGGCGCCAAACTTGATGGTCGGATACAGCTCCTTCAAACAAGCATCAAAATACAGCGGCGACTGGTTGGCAAAGCGCGTTTCCTCGGAAAAAGAAAGAATTTCCGAGAGCTGTTCGATATAGTCGATCACCGAACGGTGGCACGCCACCACACCCTTAGGCACACCGGTGGAGCCGGAGGTAAACACGATATAAATGGGATCGGTGTCGATCTGCTTTTCGCGCACGGCGCGCAGTTCCGCCTCATCAATGGGAGAAGATGCAATTTCATCATAAAGAAGAACATCACCTACGTAATTGAAGGACTGCAGTGCTTCCAGTGACCCTTCATCACAGATCACTGCCTTGGGGCAGAGATTGGCAAAGATCAATTCAATGCGGAAGCGAGGCATTTCGGGATCAATGGGAACATAATAATTGCCGCCGTAAACACAGCCAAAAAAGGCGGCAATGGTCTTGGGATGCTTGGGCATGAACACCACAATGGGTTCACCCGTCAATCCCCTATTTAACAGTGCACTGCCCACTGCGCGGCTTTGGTCGAATACCTGCTTGAAGGTCAGCTCGAAGCTGTCATCAGCATACGCCACCTTCTCGGGCACACGGACCACTGTTTGCTCAAGATATTCCAGTACGTTTTTCTGTTTCATTCTTTACACCAACATTTCTTGTTTTGTATTACTCAGTAAATCCTTATATTCCTCTCTGATGGGCGTCCCCGTTTTTAACAGCACTGCTCTTGCCAGCACCTCCATCACATCAAGGTACTCTCGGCTCAAAGGATTGGAGCGCTTAATCAGCGAAAGCTCGGTACATCCCAGCAGGATCACCTGTGCTCCCTGTGCTCTAAGTTCCTTTCCAACCGCTTCAAACGCCGTCATATCAGGAGCGTTCCCCATTTTCACGTCATCATAGATCAGCGACATCACTTTAGCTTGTCCCGATTCCGAAGGAATCATGACAGCTATTCCCTGCTTTTCAAACTCCTTTTGGAAAAGCTTGCTTTGCACCGTTCCGTCGGTCGCCATCAGACCGACGCGTGAAACTCCCGCTTCTTTTAAAAGCACCGCACTTTCTCTGATCGCATGCACTACGGAAATCCCCGTCTGTTCCTCGATCTGTTCATGAAAATAATGTGCTGTAATGCAAGGAATTGCCAAAAGATCCACCCCAAGTGTGCCCAGTGCTCGTCCTGCTTCAACAAGTCCCGATAGAGGACTTTCCTTGCTTTTTCCCAAAATATAAGCAGTTCTGTCGGGCAGTGCCGGTACGCTATACACCAGCATTTTAAGATGCTCTTGGTCTTTTTCGGCAGCGGTCATGGCAGTGATCAGTTCCATAAAGTACGCCGTTGCCATCGGGCCAAGTCCCCCGATCACGCCTAAAAACGCCATGTGTCCGCTCCTTTCTCAAATAATTCGAATTCGAAGATATTATTTCTTCAGCGTGGAAGAATTGTAATCTACACGATCTTGGATAGATTTGGTTGCAACCTCGGGAACACCCTCGGTAATATAGGTATGTGTTCCGGGATAATACTTGTTGTCCCAAGCCCAGATCTCTTCGTTGGTCAGCATAAAGAAATTGCTGTTTTCATATCTGAAGCGCGTGGTATCGAAGTGATACCAGCCGTCGCCCACATTCACCAGCAGCCAATAGTGGCGCGTTACCTTATCGGACACACGATCCTTTTCCATATCGTGGGTATCAATTTCCGCAACGGTCAGCAGTGCTTTTGAAACGGCAAAAAAGCCGAAGCAATCACTGACACCCGACTTCAAGGCATCATGCGCCGCCTTGATCCAGTCCGTCTTATCGGAGGAACCCCAATAACCGATATTATTCTTGGTCCATCTGTAAATGGCATAAGCAACATCCAGATCGGACATGGAATCGGTTGTAATGCGTTCAAGAATCTTTTCCGCTTCACCGTAAACATACTTTTCGGTTTCAGTCCAGTTATATTCCTTCTCAACAATGGTCAAATAGAGCGTCAGCACCGTGGAATTTCCCGATTTATCGGTCACAGTATACACCACGGGGTAAGTGCCGGGCTTTTCTAAGTCCACTGCAGAATTGTCTACAGAAATAGCGGGTGCGGGATCTTTGTCATCACTGACCTCGATTTGTTTTTTATAACTCACGCCGTCACCAATCGTTATTTGGAAATCGGTTCCCAAAACGGTAGGCGGGATGGTATCGGGTGCTTCCTTTACGGTGACCTGCACGGTGCACTGTGCCGTATTTCCTGCCTCGTCGGTCACAGTATAAGAAACGGTGTACACGCCCGGAGTGCTGTTCTGCACAGCAGAAGAATCAATGTTTACCGAATATTCACCCACCGCATTTGTAACGGTGATGAGCTCGTTATAAGAAACCTCTTGACCTTGAATAATCTCGATGTTTTTGCCCACAACCGTCAGCTTCTCTTCATCTACCGAAGGAGTGGCAGATGACTCCTGCATACTGTCCGAAGGGTTGGAAGCGACATTTTCGCCCGAGTCTTCCTCTATGACCGGAGAACTCTCGTTACTATTACCCGGTGTTTGAACAACCACAGGATTTTTTTCAGAACAGGAAGCAATTAACAGGATCAACATCACTGTTAAAATTACAAAAATACCGTATTTTTTCATAAAATCTACACCCTTCGTTTTCTTGCATCGCAGTGGGAAAAACGATATAATGGCTTAAAAAGCATCTTTTTTATTGACTTTCACGCAACAACCCACACTAATCTAATACAGTATTATACACACATCAAACTTTATTGTCAAGTACATGATATGTTAAAATTATTTAAACACAGCATTGTTAAAATACATCTTTTAAAGTGCGCAAATGGAAAAACGCGGCTATTTTGAGCAACCAAAACAGCCGCGCTAAAAAAACTCCTTTGACCTAAGTTTTTACCTAAGTTTTAACTTAAAAAATTTAGTCTTCGCTTTTCTTTCCCTCAAGAAAAAGATACACGCCCACCGCAACAGCCGCGCCCAAAAACGGTCCTACGATGAACACCCAAAGTCCGGAAAGTGCACTTCCGCCTGCAAAAATCGCGGGACCAAGACTCCTTGCAGGGTTGACCGACGTGCCTGTTAATCCAATGCCCAGGATATGCACCAACGTCAATGTCAAGCCGATCACGATCCCCGCAACCCGTCCGTTTTGCGCTTTACTGGTCACACCGAGAATCGCCAACACAAAAACAAAGGTCAATACCACCTCAACGATCAACCCGATCAGCCAAGAATCACCAACTCCTGCAAGTCCGTTTGAACCAAGTCCACCTGTCTGATCGTACAGCGCTCCGCCTTCCTTTCCGTTAAATACGAGTGCAAGAAAGTCTCCGCCCGTGATGGCTCCGATGCACTGCTCCACCACGTATCCGATAAAATCGACCAATTTCATTCCGCCTGTCAACCATACACCCAAGGAAACCGCCGGATTGAT
>JAFTMP010000184.1 GCA_017452335.1 Clostridia bacterium | reverse complement strand
TGAGAGGACTGTACGAATAACAGGGAGGCTGCGCAAGCCTGCTCTTTGAAAGCTGTTTATCCGCCGCAAGCAGGGCATCCACCAATCTGGAAAGCCGTTCTTCACTATCTCCCGCGCCCGTCATGGCAAGAAGGACATTGTAGCCTGCCATCTCGCACACGATCCCCCGCTCATAAAGCAGCTCGTAAAGCGCTTCTCCCGTGATCCCCGCGTCCGTGGTGAGTATACAGATCTTACTCCTATCATATCCAAAGCAATCCGTGCCCTCATATAGATGCAGTTTCTCAAGAGTACCCAGCCGCTTTCTTGCGTTTTCCACGGCATTTTTCCAAGAGGCAAATGCCTTGGCGTGCCCCTTCATCCAGTGCACACAGCCGTCAAGTGCCGAAAGCAACAGGTACGAGGGCGAGGAGGACTGAAAAAGCGCCATTTGCGACGCAACGCGGTAAGCATCCACGCACGCACTGCATAAATGCAAGACCGCCGTTTGGGTAAAAGAAGGCAGGGTTTTATGAAAAGACTGCACCACCAGATCTGCACCCAACGCCGTAGCCCCCGGACAATCCTTATCAAAAAAGCCCAAATGCGCCCCGTGCGCCTCATCCACCAGCAACAGCTCACCGTATCTGTGGCAAATATCAGCGATCTTTTTTATATCGGAAATCACTCCTTCATAGGTGGGCGAGGTGATCACCACCAATCGAACACCTTCTTCCTGCGCAAGAGCCTCTTGCACCAACTCGGGAGAGATGCTTGAAAAGAATCCTTCGTCATTGATCTCGGGGATAAGGTATGTTGGGCGCAGTGCACATAGTTCTATCGCGTTAAACACCGACTTGTGGCAATTGCGCGCCACCAACACCCGATCACCGGGCTTTGTCACGCCGCGTATCGCCGCAAGAATACATCCGGTAGAGCCATTCACACAGAAAAAAGAACGCTCAGTACCGTAAAGACGAGCAAGTTCCTGCTGGGCATGCAGAAGAATACCCTCGCTGTGGTGCAGATCGTCGCTGTCGGGCGTTTCCGTAAAGTCTATGGTATAATCAATTTCCGCAAGATGCTCAAAGCAACCGTTTCTCTTGTGCCCCGGCATGTGAAAGGGGCTTTGCCCTTCTCCAACAGTTTTCAGATGCTCAAACAGTCTCAACTGCACACCGCCTCCTTCAATGAAACATTACAGAATTATTATAGCACAGAGAAGTTTTTTTGTCAAACCGCTTGTCAATTTTTTTGATCTTTGGTATAATAAATCAAATACAAAAAACAAAGGAGTGACTTTCATGCGTCTTGGAAGAATTAATGGATACAGCATTGCTGATTTTGAAAAAGTTAAGGAACAAGGACTTTCCTTTATTGAGATCTGCACCAATAATCAAGAGGAAGCGGAGCGCCAGATCGCCCACAGTGAAGAGATCAAGGAGCTTGTCAAGAGCAGTGGTATTGATGTATCCTGCATTGGCAGATGGAACCACGATATCAACACCAAGGGTTATATTCATGAAGAGCGCATGCAGGTCTATCTTGCACAGCTTGAAAGTGCCATCTCTATTGGTGCCAAGACTTTCGTTTGCGGATGCAATAAAGACGAGGGCGTTAGTCTTTACAAAAACTATTCCTGCGCTATAGAGCTTTTCGGAAGACTCCTTGAGAAAGCGGACGGACGCATCAGCGTTGCAGTTGAAAACTGCGATTGGAATAATTTCATCGTTAGCCCCCGCGACTGGGAGATCGTTCTTGGGGAGCTGCCCGATCTGCGCATCAAATACGATTGCTCCCATGCCTACAACAGAGGGCATAATTATCTGGATGAGCTCTCCGATTGGGGCGAAAAGATTGCCCACTTCCACATCAAGGGCACTACCCACGCAGGAAAGCGCTGGGTGGACGATCCCCCCGCGGGAATGGATGATATCAAGTGGGGATCGGTCTTTGCGATCCTCTATGCCCGCGGGTATAAGGGAGATCTAAGCATCGAGCCCCACTCCCGCACCTGGCGCGGCGAGCTTGGCGACGCAGGCGTTGCCTTTACCAAACAATACATTGAACAGTTTATACTCTAAGAAACAGAGGGCATTTTATGAAATTTATCCATTGCGCCGATCTGCACCTTGCTTCCCCTCTTGAAAGCAGGTTCTCGCCCGAAAAAGCGCGCAAGCGCCGAAACGAGCTTTTTGACACCTTTGCACGTCTTGCAGACAAAGCAGAAGCAGAGGGCGTTTGTGCCGTGCTGATTGCAGGTGACATTTTTGATGAAGAAAAAATTGCACTAAGCGCAAAAAAGAAGTTCATCAAGATCGTTTCCGCACACCCAAAAACCGATTTTCTCTGCCTTTCGGGCAATCATGACCGCTCGCTTTCCCAAGAATTGGATCTTCCCGAAAATTTAAAGACCTTTCGTGACGAGTGGTGCAAATACACTTATGGTTCGGTAGATGTTTACGGCATTGAACTGACAAATGAAAACTGCAGCGCCCTTTATGCCTCTCTGCTTCCCGATGAGAAAAGAACGAACATCGTGATGATGCACGGGCAAGCCTCCGAAAGCAGGAGCAAATACAGTAAAGATACCGTGGTTTTACCCCTTTTGCGGGATAAACATATTGATTACCTGGCTCTTGGGCACATCCACAGTTATTCTCAAAACGCGCTTGACCTTCGCGGTGTATATGCCTATAGCGGATGCCTTGAAGGGCGCGGGTATGATGAAATTGGAGAAAAAGGATACGTACTGCTGGATGTGAGCAATAACGGTATCGCCTCCGCTTTTGTTCCCTTCTCCCGGCGCACCATCCATGAATATACCATGGATATCAGCGGAATCGAAGAAAACTACGAGATCGAACGCTTGCTTGATAAGCATCTTGCATCAATTGATGAAAAGGACCTGGTCAGAGTCATACTCAACGGGCAACTGGGAAGCCGTATGCAGATCTTTACGCAGGAGCTTGAAGAAAAGCTGAGCGGGCGCTTTTTCCATGCCAGCGTAAAGGATCAGACCACACTGAAAATTGATGAATCGGAATATCAAAACGAGCTATCATTAAAGGGTGAGTTTGTCAGAAAAGTGCTGGCATCCTCCCTTTCAAAAGAAGATCAAGCGCGGGTGATCCGCCAAGGACTGCGCGCCCTTGAAGCAGAGGAGGTGGAGGAACGATGAAATTACTCTCCTGCTATATCGAGAGCTTTGGCGCACTTCAACAGTTTGAGCACCGATTTGGCGAAGATCTTGAACTGATCCACCGGGAAAACGGTACCGGAAAGACCACCCTCTCTGCCTTTATCCTTGCCATGCTCTATGGCATGGAAACCACCAAAAAAACGGACAAGGAGCAAAAAAGCAGAGACCGCTACGATCCTTGGGCAGGCGGGCGCTACGGCGGACGGCTGAGCCTGCAGGCAAAGGGAAGAACATACCGTATTGAGCGTTTTTTTGATTCCACTACCGCAACCAAAGACAAGATCACTGTGTATGACGAAGCAAGCAATGAAGAAGTACATCTAACGCAAGAGCCGGGTGTACATTTTCTCGGAATCTCAAAGGAAGCCTTCCTTGCTACCGCCTTTCTCTCGGGAAAGGAACAGGGGCAGATCAGCTCGATCCTTCCCCGTCTTCACGGATATTTGGAAGGCATTGAGGGAACTGACGCTTACGATCGTGCAGCCAAATTGCTCTCGGATGCCTCAAAAGAGTATACCAAGCGTTCAAGCGGCAAGATTGATCTGATCAAAAAGCAGATCAAGGATGCCCAAGCACGTCTTACCTGGTGCAAACAAGCATCCGACAACGCAGAATATCATCAGCAAGCACTTTCTGTTATCGAAAAAGAGATTTTTCCAAAAAGAAAACGCTTCAAGTTTTTAACCGATCACGCCGCGCTCATTGAAAGACAAGCCATTCTTCGGGATTACGAACAAAAGTGCACCCTTGCAAAACAAGAGTTAGACGAGTTTGTCACTTTACACGGTACGCTTTTTCCCACCGAGCAAGAACTGGCAAGCCTCGAACAACAGCTCCATTACGTAAAAGAACAGCTCCATAAATCAACTGCCACGCAAAAGGACATTGAGGAAGAGGCGCAGATTCAACAGATGGGTGCACTGTATTCCTCCCTTAGCGAACAAAAGATCACCGAAACGGG
>JAFTMP010000183.1 GCA_017452335.1 Clostridia bacterium | reverse complement strand
TATACTGAGCACAAAAGACAGATAACGCTTCATTTTTATTCATACCTCTTTTCTGCATTGTAGGTTCAATGCGCCCTCATTATACAACCCGAAAGTTGATTTGTCAACATTATTTTTCACTTTTTATCAACAATTTATTCATCTTCAGGCATCTTCCCACCCTGCTCTTGACAGAACAGAAAAAGTATGTTACCCTAAAAAAAGAGGGCGTGACAGACTGCATTTTCACACTCGCCACGCCCGAAAACGCCCTTGCGGCGTGGTAAATACCGTGAAAAAAGGAGCCAAACCCATGTCTCTTCCGTATTTTTTCTGTGCCCTTTGCGCTTGGGGCGCGCTTTGGTCACTGATCTCTGCCGTCTTTTGCATTTATGATAAGATCGCTTCCAAAAAGCTTCCCCGACACCGCACCCCCGAACGGGTGCTCTTCGCGCTGTCTGCCGTGGGCGGGGTGGCAGGCATGCTTTTCTGCATGCTGCTCATCCGCCACAAGACAAAGCATAAGCGCTTCATGATCGGACTGCCCCTCATTCTTTTGGGGCATCTTTTGCTCATCGCAGGGGGTTGGTATCTTCTTTATTTTTGATTGACAATCCCCCCGCTTCGTGGTACAATATGAGGAGTACCGGGGTGCACCGATCTGCGTGCCCTTTAAAGAACACCGAAAGGAGTCTTTCCCTTGACCCACCAAGAACAGATCACCAAAGTAACCGTGCTGTCCTTTAACGACGGACAGCGCTTTCAATACACAACCCCTGCCTACTGCACTCTTTTTGAAGAGGGGGTGAAGCTACGATACAGCGAGCCCGACATGCAGGGCTTGCAGACCACTCTGCTCTACCAAGACCATACCCTGTCTTTATCCCGCAACGACGGCACGAGGCTGTCTTTCAAGCAGGCGTGCACCACCGCGGGGGTATATTGTCTGCCCTACGGCACGCTGGACACCGCCGTGCACACCGAAGCCCTTTCTTATATATTAAAGGAAGAAAAGGGCGTGCTCTCCCTTTGCTACAAGCTGAGCATGGGCGGGCAGGACTTTTCCTGCAAGATGAAGATCTCCTTTGAAAACCCTTCGCGGGAGCGAATGGAAGAAAGAGGGGTGCGCTCATGACGCCGAAGGAACTGCAAAGGCTGTGCAAAAGCGGCACGGTAAAAGGGGGCTTTCTCTTCTTCGGGGAAGAGGAATATATGAAGAGCCGATGCCTGCAAATGGTGAAAAACGCCGTGGTGGGCGAGGGGGACGATCCCTTTAATCACGTGCGCATCTCTGCAGAGACCCCCGGATTTATGGAACGGCTCACCGATCAGGTGTGCTCCCTGCCCATGTTTGCCGAAAAAAAGCTGGTGGAGCTTCATTCGGTAAACTATAACCGCCTGTCTTCCTCTGACAGCGAGGAGCTGCTTGCATTGCTTGCTTCTCTGCCCGAATACGAGGAGTGCGTGCTGGTGCTTTACGCCGTGCCGGGGGAATTTGACGAAGGGCGGCTGCCCAAAGCCCCCTCCCCTCTTTACAAAAAGCTTTCTGTCTTTGTGCAGTGCGTGCACTTTGAGCACGAAACACCGGCAAGCTTAAACAACTGGGTATGCCGTCACTTTTCGGCGCACGGGGTGTTCTGCCCCGCGCACATCGCATCCGAGCTCATCGCTTATTGCTCCGAGGATATGTTTACTCTTTCTTCCGAAATTGAAAAGCTGGCGTTTTATACCCTTGCAAAGGGGGAAAAGGAGGTAAATCCCGCAGATATCCCCTTGGTTTGCTGTGGAAACTCCATTGACGGCGCCTTTGCCTTCACCGATGCCCTGCTGGGGGGCAAGAGTGAGGAGGCGGTACGCCTGCTTTCCCGCATGAAATTAAAAAAGGAGCGGCCCGAGAACATTTTGGGCGGGGTGGTGGACACCCTGTCGGGCATGTATCTTTGCAGGTCGCTGATGCAGGAAGGGCTTTCCAAGGAGGAAATTTCCAAAAAAACGGGGCTTCACGCCTTTAGAGTGGACAAGTTTTTAAAAGCCACGGCAGGCAAGAGCGCCAAGCGTCTTTCAAGGGCGCTGGAGCTGTGCATGGATGCCGATTTAAAGATCAAAAGCTCCCCTATAAACGATTACACCGTTCTTGACCGCCTGGTCATGCGGTTATGCAGAATTTAAATTGCGATCAACCAAAAATCATCATTCACGAAGGAGAACACATGGCATTTGACGCCGGAATGATCGCTTGCCTCATCAGCGAGTTTAACGCCCGCCTCACCGACGGCAAGCTTGAAAAAATACACCAACCCGAGAAGGATCAGATTGATCTGATCTTCCGTGCCAAGGGCGAAATTTTGCGCTTGGCGCTGTCTGCCGCCCCGGGTGCGCCCCGCATGGGCATCACCTCCCTGCCCAAGGAAAATCCCCCCACGCCCCCCTTTTTCTGCACCCTTTTGCGCAAGCATCTGGCAAGCGGCATTTTGCGTGCCGTGAAGCAGGAGGGCTTTGAGCGCATGGCGGTCTTTTATTTTGATGCCAAGGACGAAATGGGCTTTGGCACCAAGAGACTGCTCATCTGCGAGCTCATGGGCAAATACAGCAACTTGATCCTCTGCGACGGGGAATACAAGATCTTAGGGGTCCTAAGACCTGTTGACTTCACCAAAAGCGAAAAAAGACAGCTCTTGCCCGGCATGCGCTACGAGCTTCCCCCGAAGCAAGAGGGCAAATGCGATCCCCTCACCGAAACAAGAGAGGAATTTCTCTTAAAAGCCGCCGCGGCGGGAGAACGGGGCGCCGACAAGTTTATTTTAAACAGCTATTGCGGCATCTCCCCGCTGATCGCGCGCGAGCTTGCCTTTGAGGCGGCGGGAAGATACGATTGCCCCACCCTTGAAAATGCCCCTGCGCTTTGGCAGAGCCTTGCACGCTTTGCAGAGAATGTGAAAACCGAGCGCTTTGCCCCCTGCATCGTGCGCATTGAGGGCAAAAACGCGGAATACAGCTTCTTACCCATCAAGCACTACGAGGGTGCGGCGGAAATTCTGCCCTTTGAGGGTCCCTCCGCCATGCTGGACTGCTATTTTGAAGAAAAAGAGCGCAGTGAGCGGGTGCATCAGCGGGCGCAGGACCTGTTCAAACTGCTCACCAACGGCGTAAGCCGCCTGCAAAGAAAGATGGAAGCGCAGAGCGCGGAGCTTGCCCAGTGCGCCGAAAAGGAGCGCTACAAGGAGCTGGGAGATCTGATCACGGCAAATCTCTATGCCCTCAAAAAAGGACAGCAGAAGGCTTCTTTGATCAACTATTATGCGGACCCGCCCGAAACGATTGAAATTGAACTGGACAGCCGCCTAACGCCTGCGGCAAACGCGCAGAAATACTTTAAAAGGTATAACAAAGCCAAAACTGCAGAGCGGGAGCTGACGGTGCAGATCGAAAAAGCCAAGGAGGAGCTGGCGTATCTCTATTCCGCCATTGACGCGCTGGAGCGGGCGGTGCTTCCCTATGAAATTGAGGAAATACGCTCCGAGCTGGTGCGCACGGGGTATTTATCCAAAAGCAAGATCCCTCAAAGCAAGAAAAGTCCCCCTGCACGCTATTTGGAATACGAAACATCGGGAGGCTTTCGGGTGCTTTGCGGGCGCAACAACCTGCAAAACGACGCCCTCACCTTTAAGGTTGCCGACAAAAACGACTGGTGGTTCCATGTGCACGGCGCACCGGGGTCTCACGTGATCTTACTGTGCGACGGGGTGGACGATCCCCCTGCCGAGGATTTCACCCAGGCGGCGATCATCGCGGCAGTGAACAGCTCGCTTTGCGCGGGCGCGCAGGTCACGGTGGACTACACCCGCGTGCGCTATGTAAAAAAGCCCCCTGCCGCTCATCCCGGATTTGCGATCTATCACACCAATTATTCGGCAGAAGTGACTCCCGACGAGGGGCTTTGCAAGCGCCTTTTGAAGAGTTAACAGCCAATTTAGTCTGTCAAAAAATCATTTGGGGCGTTGCCCCAAACCCCATTTAGGGGACTTTCGAGTTGCGAAGCAACTCCGCAAAAAGTCCCCTAAAACCCTCAAAAACTCCTAAAGAATGGGCGATTTTAACCCCGGTTTTCTTTTAAAGGAGGGTTATCGACACGCTTAAAGTTTTCGCATCAAAACGCTTTCCTTGCTTGAGAGATTGATCTTTCAAACTTTTCTCTTGACAATTCGCCCTGTTTGCTTTATACTGTATTTGGTAAGGTTTGCGCGAGTGCCGCAAACCGAAAAATCATATTTAATTAAGGAGAGTACCCATGAAAAAGATTTTTTCAAGAATCGTCACGGTGATCGTGGCAACGATCATGCTTCTCAGCCTTCCTATGGATTCGCTGGCAGCAGGAGAAATGGCATACAACCTGTACACCGGACCCGATATGTCCAAGACCAGCGG
>JAFTMP010000182.1 GCA_017452335.1 Clostridia bacterium | reverse complement strand
GGCAAATCCCCAGTGGCATGATGACAACTCGCCCATTTACAGAGTGGGGGGCGGGGTGCTTGAAAAGTTTGAAAAGCACCGCCATACCGTGCCCCTTAAGAGCTTGACCGATGTTTTTTCCTTTGAGGAGCTTGCCGACTTCACGGCGCGCACCGCGTCCTGCGGGGGGTATACCGTGGAAAAGAAGATCGACGGACTTTCGGTGGCGCTGATCTATAACGAGGGGCGCTTTATTTTAGGCGCGACCAGAGGGGATGGCAGTGAGGGTGAAAATGTGAGCATGAACCTGCGCACCGTGAAAAGTATTCCCATGAGTATTCTTTACATGGGATATTTGGAAGTGCGGGGAGAGGTGTTTATGCCCCGTTCCTCCTTTGAAGCGCTCAATACGGAGCGGGAGCAAAACGGCGAGCAGTTGTTTGCCAACCCGCGAAATGCCGCGGCAGGGTCACTCAGACAGCTCGATTCTGCCATTACAGCCAAGAGAAACCTGGATATTTTTATTTTTAATTTGCAAAAATGCGATCGCACCTTCAAGACCCACAGTGAAACGCTGGAGTTTTTGCGTGAGCAGGGCTTTAAGGTGCTGTCTTACGACATAGCAGAGACCCACGAGCAGGTGGTGGCGGCGATCGAAGCCATCGGAAACGCACGGGGAGGACTTGCCTACGATATTGACGGCGCGGTGATCAAGGTCAATGACCTTGCCAAAAGAGAAGAGTTGGGAGAGGGAAGCAATGTGCCCAAGTGGGCGGTTGCCTATAAGTTCCCACCCGAGCAAAAAGAGACGACGCTCCTTGATATTTACGTGCAGGTGGGCAGAACCGGAGTGCTTACGCCCAATGCACTGCTTGCACCGGTGCATCTGGCAGGCTCTACCGTTTCGCGGGCAACCCTGCACAATATTGACAATATCCGCTTAAAGGACATTCGCATCGGGGATACCGTGGTGGTGCAAAAGGCGGGAGATATCATTCCCGAGGTGGTCTCTTCCCTAAAAGACGAGGCGCACTACGCGCGCAGTGTATACACCATGCCCGACACCTGCCCCTCCTGCGGGGAGCGGACGGTGCGCATTGAAGGAGAGGCGAAAACGGTGTGCACCAACGGCGCCTGCCCTGCGCAAAGACAGCGTAGTATTGAGCACTATGCCTGCAAGGATGCCATGAATATTGACGGCATGGGTCCTGCGGTAGTGAAGAGTCTGATCGACGGGGGACTTCTTGAAAGCGTTGCCGATCTGTATGCCCTTCGTGAAGAGGATTTGGTAAAGCTGGAGCGGATGGGCAAAAAATCGGCGCAGAATTTACTGAAATCCATTGAAAACTCTAAAAAATCGGGTCTTTCAAGACTGATCTTTGCCTTGGGTATCCCCAATGTGGGGCAAAAGGCAGGCAAGGCATTGGCAGAGGTCTATGGCGATATTGAGGGACTGTTTGCCGCAAGTGCAGAAGAGATTGCCACCATTGAGGATTTTGGAAGCATCACTGCCTCCTGCGTGGTCAGCTATTTCTCCCACCCTCAGACAAGAGAGCTGATTGATCGTCTGAAAAACGCAGGCGTGGTCATGACTATGGAAAAGAAAGAGAAGGGGGCGCTGTTTGCGGGCAAGACCTTTGTGCTCACGGGGACCCTTCCCACCATGAAACGCGCTCAGGCGGCGGCGCTGATCGAAGAAAACGGGGGAAAGACCTCCTCCTCTGTTTCAAAAGCCACCGATTACGTGCTGGCGGGCGAGGAAGCCGGCTCAAAGCTGACCAAGGCGCAAAGCCTTGGTGTGACGATCATTGACGAGGAGACCTTCCTTAAAATGATCGGGAAAGGACAGGAATAAGGACAATGCTGATCGATCATGTGAAAATTTATGTGAAGGCAGGAGACGGCGGAAATGGCTGTGTCTCCTTCCATCGTGAAAAATACGTTGCCCAGGGCGGACCCGACGGCGGGGACGGAGGCAACGGCGGAAACATCGTGCTCTATGTGGATGAGGGCGATAACACCCTGCTTAAGTACAAATATAAGAGAAAGTTCATTGCCGAAAACGGAGGCAACGGAAAGCCTGGAAAGCTGCACGGTGCCAACGGCAAGGACACCCGCCTGCCCGTCCCTCCCGGAACGGTAATTAAGGATGCGGAAAGCGGGCTGGTGATCAAGGACCTTTCCGCCGCAGGCGAAGAGTATGTGCTGTGTAAGGGCGGCAAGGGCGGATGGGGCAACAGACATTTTGCCACCCCCACAAGACAGGTGCCCCGCTTTGCTAAGAACGGCACCAGAGGAAAGGAAACCGAGGTTCTGCTGGAATTAAAGATGCTGGCGGATGTGGGGCTGGTGGGACTGCCCAACGTGGGTAAATCCTCTATTCTCTCAAGAGTCAGCGAGGCACGCCCCAAGATCGCCAACTATCATTTCACCACCCTTTCTCCTAATTTGGGCGTGGTAAAGACCGGTGAGGGTAGAGGCTTTGTGGCGGCAGACATTCCCGGGCTCATTGAGGGCGCGTCGGACGGCGCGGGGCTGGGTCACGCCTTTTTGCGCCATGTGGACAGATGCAGACTGCTCATTCATGTGGTGGACGTGTCTATGAGCGAGGGCAGAGACCCGCTTGAGGACATCAAGACCATCAACGCCGAGCTGTCTCTTTACAGCACCGAGCTTGCCAGCCGTCCTCAGATCATTGCGGCAAATAAGAGTGACTGCATTGATGAGGAGCTCTTTGACAGAGCAGGCTTTGAAGCGTATGTGGAAAGAAACGGCTGGAAGCTCTTCTATGTGTCTGCGGTAACGGGAGAAAACATTCCCGAGCTGATGAAAGCGGCAGATGAAATGCTGCAGTGCTTGCCCGAAATGATTGTGTTCGAAAGTGAATACAATCCCGAAGAGGTGGTATTTGACGGGGAAGCGGAGCG